>JAADHM010000099.1 GCA_013151855.1 FCB group bacterium
TGATAAAAATGGTAATTCCCTTATCAGCCAAACCATAAAGAATTTCCCAAAACTTGCGGCGGAAGATAGGGTCGACTCCGCTGGTGGGTTCGTCGAGAAAAAGAATTTGCGGTTGATGTAACAAAGCCACCCCCAACGCCAACCGCTGACGCCAACCTACCGGAAGACTCTGTGTGCGCCTATCGATAAAATCATGCAATTGAAGCTGTTCGCTTAATTCTTGTAACCGTTCTTTTATAATCTTTCGGGAAAGTCCGTAAGCGGCACCGTAAAAATGAATATTCTCTCGGCCGGTCAAATCCGGATAAAGGGAAAATTTTTGTGACATATAACCAATATTTTTTTTGATTTCTTCCGCTTGACGATAGATATCATATCCGGCGACCGTTCCTTTTCCCGAAGTAGGCAACAACAGACCGCACAGCATTCTTATCGTCGTTGTCTTTCCGGCTCCGTTGGCACCGAGAAAACCAAAAATATGACCCTTTTTAACGGTCAAAGAAATATTATCAACCGCTTTAAAACTTCCAAATTGACGTGATAGATTTTCAATAACAACTGTGTTTTCGCTCATAATGTCTTTTCCATAAATTGCACAAAACAATCTTCCAAGCTCGGTGATATGGGCTTCAATAAATCGATATTTATCTCTGCCTTTTGTAATTCTTGGGTGTGATTCTCTATGTGGTCGTTTTTGTCAAGATAAAGATGCATTCCCGCTCCAAACCGTCGTGCTTGGATATTTTTTATATTATTGATTTTCTCAATCATAGCGGAAGTAGGATACATATTGAGCAAAAAAACCTGCCCTTCAAACAATTGCGGTAAATTTTCCGGTGTATCTTCTACCATTTTTTTCCCGTTATAAATAAAACAAACCCTATCAGTGCGGGCGGCTTCATCCATATAAGGAGTGGAAACGATTATGGTCACCCCTTTTTCCTTAAGCTCTAACAGAATCTCCCAAAATTGACGACGCGACAACGGGTCAACGCCGGTTGTGGGTTCATCGAGTAACAACAGTTGGGGATCATGCATTAACGCACAGGATAGAGCCAACTTTTGTTTCATCCCCCCCGAAAGGTCGGCGGCGCGTCGCTTAGCGAAGGGCTTCAACTGTGAGAACCGATAAAACGCTTCCGTTTTTTTTTCATACTCTCTCCTGGTCACACCATAGATACCGCTGTAAAAATTGAGATTCTCTTCCACCGTTAAATCGGGATAAAGAGAAAAAACCTGTGGCATATAACCCAAAAGAGGTTTGATGCGGTCAAATTCTTTTTCAACATTGAAACCATCAATGGAGATTGTTCCTTCATCGGGCGTTAAAAGATGGCATAAGGTTCTCATAATAGTTGTTTTCCCGGCTCCATCGGGTCCCAAAAGAGCATAAATCTCACCCTTGTTAACTTCTAAAGAGAAATCAACAACCGCTTTAATAGTTTTATAAGCTTTTGATAAATTGGTAATACTGACAAAATTATTCATTGGTCAATGGTAACATAAACAGGCATACCAATCTTCAAACGGCCATCGGTGTTTGTAATTCTCACTTTGACGGCATAGACCAGATTTGCCCGAGATTCTTTGGTTTCGACATTCTTGGGAGTAAATTCCGCTTCTTCCGAAGTCCAGATAACGGTGCCTTTATATTTTTCCCCACCCGCTTCGGTATCGACGGTCGCTTGGTCACCGATTTTAACATGGGCAAAATCTCCGGAGGGAAGATATACCTTTACCCACAGAGAACTGAGGTCGGAAATTTTTACCATCGGTTTTCCGGGAGCCAAAAGCTCTCCTTTTTCGACATATTTTTCAGTAACGATCCCGCTTATGGGAGCTACGGGGTAACAATCCTCGAGAGAACGTTTGATACGATTACTTTCCGTATTAATTTTATTAAGCTCTGCTTGTCCCGTGGCTATTTGGTTTTGAGCGGTTTGCACTGCTAATTTCGCCAAAGAGAGTTGATGCTCGATAAGGTCTAATTGTTTTTGATTAGCGGTCCCCGACTTGAATAAAGCCAGTACCCGCTTATATTCTTTTTGAGTATAAGTGCCGGTTTCTTTTGCTTTTTCCCGTTGTAATTTTGCCGCTTCCAATTTTCTTTGAGCCACTTCATAATTCGCTTCAGCGGAAGCCAAAGCCAACTCTAAACGGCTGGGATCGATAATTAACAGAGTATCATGGGCATTGATTGTTGTCCCTTCATCAAAAAACAATTGCTGCACTCTTCCGGATGTTTCCGCCGATATAACGGATTCATCGGTTTCCAGTAACCCCGAACCTCCCGGCTTCGTGTTATGAGAGGTGCAGCTTATCAGCAACAAAGGGATAGATATTAACAAATAGGAAATAATTTTCATCACAGACCTTCCTCTAATTTTTTGGAACCGATAACATAATAATATTGACTTTGAATCATATAAAAATCCACCTGCGTCGTCGCCAAAGCGGCTTCCGCTTCGCTAAGGTTGGTTTCTATTTCCAACAAGCGGTTGGTTGACAACGCCCCGTGAAGATATTTCTGCCGCGCCAAGCGATAATTGGCGGAGGTAATCTTATATTCTCTTAAAGCCGTTTGATATTGGGCAAAAGCCAGTTTTAATTTTTCAAAGGTCAAGTTTGCCTGACGCGTATATTCTTCATCAATCTTATTATAATTTTGTTGTGCCGTCTTCAATTGAAATTTTGCCATAGATACTTTGGAAAAAGTTTTCTTTCCCAGGTTAAACGACCAGTTCAAAGAAGCTCCGAGGGTAAAATAATCGTTAAACACATTGTGAAAAGGGTCAATATTCGGCTTTCCATAAGAATACCCGCCAAAAGCAACCAACGTAGGGAAAAAGTCGGAGCGGTTAAGATTGACCAACGATTGATTTATTTGGATGGCTGACTTTGCCGCTACCAGCTCCGGTTTACTCGAAGATAATTTATCACTTTGTAATTTCTTCTCATCAATGGGGAAAAGAGAATCGGTTAGAGTTATGGTCTCTTCGGCTTTCAAACCAAGCAAAGTTATAAGAGTTATTTCGTTTTGCCTCCGTTTATTATGCATCACTTGTAAAAGCAGTTCTCCTTTGGTTACGGCCAAATCGGCCTCTAAAATATCAACCGAATCCGCCGCACCCGCGGCAAACATCGACTGAACATCTTTTTTTACGATATTTGCCCGCTTTAATTTTGCTTGTGCACTGGCTATCAATTTATCCGATTTATACAAGTTCAGATATGCTATTCGGGTTAACCAATCTATTTCCTTAACACTGGCATTGGCAAGAGACTGATAATAATCATAAGTTGCCCGAGATAAATTAATGCCACCGGTTATTTTACCACCGGTAAAAAGAGGCAAATTCAAACGCAAATCAGTTTGGTAATTCTCTTTAAGGCCAAAATCTTTGGAAAAAGAAAAACCGCCCGGCAGATTGATATCTAAGCTGGGGACTTTATTTTTATATGATGCCCAAGCGGTTACCGTCAAAGTAGGCAATCGTTCGCTGATAGCGGTTTTAAGATTTTGTTCATAAGCCGCTTGGGTAGCTTGGGCTTGCTTTATTTGATAAGAATGCTTAACCGCCAAAGACAGCGCTTTTTTTAAGGAAAGCTCCTTGGCGTTTACCATTGTCGCCATAAATAAAAAAGACACAAAAAGGACAAAATACTTTGTCTTCATCATACCATTACTCCCTTTAAAAATAAATCAACAATCGCTTTTTTTCTTTGCTCAATAAATTGCTGGCGATTATCTATATTTAAAACCTGATTGATAATGGGAGCGATTAAATAATAGCCAAGGTTCATCGTTATAAAGGAAACTAAGGTCTGTTCTCTATTAACGGAACGGATAGTGCCATTTTCCATTTCCTTTGACAACATTTTTAAAAATTGCTCAGGTAAACCCGATTCTTTCAAAATATTGGCCATAGTAATAACAACTTTTGAATCGGGTTGGGCGAGTTCCCTCAAAATTATGCTAATCATATTTCTATCGCCTCCGAAAGCTTTCGCATAAGTATCCACAAAACCTTCTAAAGCTGTTTTTAGATTATCATTTTGAGCGAGATGATAACGAAGTTGAGCTATTTTATCGACCAGATGTCTTTTAATAACCTCATTATATAAGTTCTCTTTGGAAGAAAAATAATAATATATCATGGCTTTGTTGACTTTGGCATTTTTGGCAATACGATCAACTCTTGCTCCAGATAACCCGTACTTGGCAAACTCTACCAAAGCGGTTTGAATAATTATTTCTTTGGAATTGGAAGGGACTGTTAATTTATCTTTATTGTTTTGATTTTCCATCATATAACCAACTATTTAGTTTAACTAACTATTTAGTATAGCATATAAATACAATTTGTCAAGATTTTTTATATTAAAATTACTTATATTTTTTAGATGTTCAAAATATAGACAAAAAAACAAGGGATTGATATTAATGGTCATCTTTTTTAAAAGACAAAAGAATACTCAACAGTTTGCTATTCTACCCCTTAATTAAATTATTTTTTTTTCAAAAATTAGCTCCGACATAAATTCTTGACATGATTTCTCTTCACAGGAAAAAATTAAATCTTGAATTACTTGCTGTCTTTCTGCAGTCAATAAACCTTCGGATAGAGCATTGAATTTGGCCGTCAAATCTTCTTTGGTCATCGGTTCGCGAGGGTCGCCTTTGGGATATTCCAGATAAGTCGAAAAAGTTTCTCCCTTTTTGGTGGTAATAGTCACTTTCGACGGTTGTTTGGCGGGGAACATCTTTTCGAATTCATCTGAGGCTATCCCTTTGATTTTGTCAATAACCGACCATATTCGTTCGTCTTTCATTTTTTCTTCGGAGAAAGTTTTGGTGGTTATTTGATGGTCAACCAATGCCGCGGCGATACAGTAAGGAAGGGAATGGTCGGCTGTTTCGCGAGAATCGGGACGGTACTTATGGGAATCGAATAAAATATCACAGGCGCGAGCGATAGTCATAACGGTAACTTCCTCAATATCATCATAGTTGATATTATTTTCTGTAACAACTTTCAAGGCGGCACTGATATGGGTATGAGTCAAAGCCTCAGTGGGAAAGGCTTTCATTCCGCATTCGAGGATTTTGTACGATTCACCCAAATTTCCGACTAATTTCTCTTCGTCCCACTTAGGACCGAAGACATCCATCAACCCTTCTTTGCCCTCAAAAACAGCGGCGGTACCGGTATAGCCATCTTTCGCCATCAGAGCCGCCAAAACTCCGCTTTGTACCGCCATGGGGTCAACGGTGTTTTTCATCATAGTCAATTTACCCGCCGTGGGGCATCCGATGGTATGATTATGGGAACCACTAATACCGATAGCGTTGACCATTTGTGCCACCGTCAGCCCTAAAAGCTTTCCGGCTACGATGGGGGAGACAAATTGGGTAAGAGTGGCATGGTGCCATTTTCGCTCCCTGACACCGGGAACGGCAAACTCGCAAAGGCGCTGTTCAAATTCGTAAGCCAAAACAATAGCAACCATGACTTCCTCCATGGAAACATCCACTATTTCACCTACCGCTAAAGCGGCGGGAATCAAATCGGAGGGATGGGAGGGATCTTCTTTCCAATAGATATCATTAAAATCAAGGGCGCGAATCATCAAAGAATTAACCAAAGTGGCGTTAACCGCCGGTATTTTATCACCAAAACCAAGGAGAGTAGCCTCTTGTTTCCCGCCCATATTGGTGTAAATATTGCGCAGGATATTGACATCCTTGGTTCGATAGCCCCCAAAGGCACAACCGATGGAATCATAGAGAAAATGCTTCACTGTCTCTATTACCTGCTCGGGTAAATCAGCATATTTTAAATTGACCGCGAATTCCGCTATTTGTTTTGAAATCGTGTTTTCCATTTTTTAAACCCTTAATTTTTCATAAGAAATAGAAACCAGAATACTATTTCACTTTTTTAATATTCGTTATTGATTTAACAGCACTTCTTTAATTTACTTTCTCCAAATTTTTTCTCACCCAGTTTTCCAAACCATCGGCGACAATCAATTCTTGTGCTGCAGTTCCGATAGGATTTAGGGAATATGATTTCCCCTCGACCTCAAGCTCTGCCTTAACGAAAGATATCTTAGCATGCCATCCGGTAACAATCGTTAGTTTGTCAATGCCAAATTTTTCTTTTAAATCCTCCACCAATTGCGGCGCTTCCATAGTTAAGAAACCATTATTGAAAGCGTTACGTTTATAAGTGGCGCTGAAGGAACCAGCGATAACCAGCAAGAGCCCGCGATATTTAAGTGCCGTCGCCGCCTGTTCCCGCGAAGAACCGGTGCCGAAGTTAAACCCCCCAACGAGAATGTCTCCTTTTTTCACTAACCGCTTAAACTCGGGATCATAATTTTCCATCACCACTTCCGCTTGTTGCTGTGGGGTAAAATCATCGATATAGGTATATTTACCCGGGTAAATGCCGTCGGTATTGAGATTATCCTGCGGACAGAAAATAATATCTCCTTCCAGCGATTCGGGGAATCCTTTTATTATTTTGGTGACTTGCTTACTCTTTATCGTTTGCGGGTTATCTCTTTGGGAAGCAATTACCTCAACAGTATCAACTTCAAACGGCAAAGCAATATGCCCCGCGATGGCTGACGCCGCCACTACCGCCGGTGATGCCAGATAGGCTTGAGCTTTTTTGGAACCCATACGCCCTTTGAAATTACGATTGGTGGCGGAAATACCGATTTCACCGTCTTTCAACAGACCTTTTCCCAAACCGATACAAGGACCGCATCCGGGAGGAAGCTCTATGGCTCCGGCATCCAGTAAAATTTGCCAGTTGTCTCGTTTTATGCTTTCTTGTTGAACCTCACTGGAAGCGGCGGCAATATAGAATTCCACTTTTTCGGCAACTTTTTTACCGCGCACCACTTCCGCCGCCTGAGCAATATCTTCCACGCGGCTGTTTACACACGACACCAAATATGCCTTATTTATTTTTATATGACTCATCTTTGATGCGGGATTCATCACTTTAACGTGATCGGGACCTGAGACATAAGGTATTACAGTGCTTAAATCAAGCGTTAAGTATTTGGCATAATAGGCATTGTCATCGGCGGTTATAATGTTGTTTTCAAGCTCTTTTAATCTTTGAAAATTAAGGCGGGGATTGGTTCGGTCGCCATCGCGTTGAGCCACAAGTTCAAT
>JAADHM010000053.1 GCA_013151855.1 FCB group bacterium
GAATTTATCTTTAGATGTCAAATTTGATTCTCCCGGAACGATTGAAATTGATTCTTCTTATTTCCCTCCGATTGGAGAGTGGCTTTTTGTCCCTGAAAAGGTTAGACCGATTTGGAAGGGACCTTATACTTTTAAAGTTATAAAGTAGTGAAATTATAGTGAAAATATAAATATTTAAAGCCCACATGAAGTGGGCTTTAATTTATTTATGATAATTTAAAAGGTGATGAAATTTTGTTTCTTAAAAAGCATTTTTCTAAAAGTATCTTTCTATCGGTTTTATTGGTATTTCCTCTCATAGGAGAGAATGGTGATATAAAAGGAGAGCCGTTACCTACATCAAAAGATGCGGTTAATGCGGTAAGTAATCCTATCATGGTTTCAATTGAGCGCAAAACAATAACCGGTGTAAATAAAAATGATACCATTATGATTATCCTTTCTTCTCCGCTCTATAAAATAGCCGGATTTGATTTAAAGATAGCGACCAATAACGAATTTTTTAAAATTATCGATGTTCTTCCCGGAGAGATTTACGATTCCTGCCAATGGGACTTTTTTAATGCTCATAAATTAAAAACTACCGATAAAGAGAATTATCCTCGTGATATTTGGAAAATTGTAGCTTTGGCTGAAATGTTTTCCGATACGGTCAAACCTCTCTGTTATGGGTTAAGCTACCCCGCCTCGTTGGTAAAGTTGGTTTTCACCAGTAATTTAATATCTCAAATCCCTGATACGATTATACCTGTTTTTTTCTTTTGGGAGTATTGTTCTGATAATACTATTGCCGGTGTTAGTGGTGATACTCTTTTTTTATCTTCAGAAGTAATAGAGTTTTATAAACCCGATATAAATATCAAAGGGAATCCTTTCCCCACACTCAAAGGGAGTCCAAAATCGTGTATAAAAGCCGGCTTTAAAAATCGACCTTTACGTTTAATTAAATTTCAAAATGGTGGCATTATCGTTAAAAATCAATCACGAATAGATTCTTCTAATTCTCAAGGCGAATAGTATCTTATACTATATTACGATTAAATCCATAATGCTATTATCCTTAACGTTTTTCTTTAGTTGATTCCTATTGACATTAAATCTTTAAACTGTAAATTAGCTTTTTGACTCTATGTAAGATATTTATAACCGAAGGTGATGTTATGCGTTTATATGAATTTGAAAGTAAGCAGTTGTTTGAGAACTTTAAAATCCCCGTTTCGAAACGGTTTATAGCTAAAACTTCCGATGAAGTTTATGGCTTTGTAGAAAATATGGCTGGGTCTGTTGTCTTGAAATCACAGGTCTTGACCGGTGGACGGGGGAAAGCGGGAGGAATAAAATTCGCTGATGGTGCCAATGAAGCGAGGACAAAAGCCAGAGAGTTATTACAAATGAAAATTAATGGTTATGCCGTTAACAGTGTTTTGATAGAACTGAAACTAACTGTTAAAAAAGAATATTATGTCGGTGTCACCCTTGATCGAGCCAATTATAAAATAGTGATTATTGCTTCCGGCGAAGGTGGGGTTGATATTGAAAAGACAGCGGTTGACCATCCTGAGAAAATATTCAAAAAATCTTTATCAATTAAGGAAAATCTATACTCTTTTGATGCTTTGCTGTTAGCTAAGAAAATTGGCATTCCTCAGCCTTTGCTAAAAGAAAGCGCTTATATAATCATAAATCTGTTTGAGTTGTTTAAAAATTACGATGCCAAATTGGTTGAAATCAATCCTCTTGTATTAACTAATGATGATAAATTGATTGCTGCCGATAGTCGCGTCTCTCTTGATGATGATGCTGTCTTTCGCCATGTTGACTTGAAAGAGATGGGTATTGAGACACGTCACGAAGAAGGAGAAATGACGCCTCGCGAAAGGCAAGCATACGAATGGGGAATCCCCTATCTTGATTTGGATGGAGATATCGGTATGTTTCCGGGAGGTGCCGGATTTGGTATTATGGGCAATGACTTTATCCATTATTTCGGTGGCAAGCCGGCTAATTTTATGGATTCGGGTGGGGGACCAGCACCGGAAAGGATTGCCAAAATGTTGGTTCTTTTGGATGAAAACCCCAATGTCAAAGCTATTTTTGGGGCTCGTTTCGGAGGCATAAGCCGTTGTGACGATTTTGCCAAAGGGGTGATTATGTTCTTGAAGGAACATGGTTTGTCGAAACCAATGGTCATGCGCATGACCGGTAATATGTGGCAAGAAGGAGTAAGGATGTTCGAGGAAGCCAAAAAGGAAAATCCGGAACTGTTTGAACATATCGAATTTCACGGCATTGAAACTCCTATTGAAGAAATCGCCAAACGAGCAGTAGAATTGGCGAAAGAAGAAAGGGGCCAATAATGGCGATTCTTTGTGATAAAAACAGTAAAGTAATGGTTCAAGGTATAACCGGTGGAGCCGGAAAATTTCATACGGAACGGATGCTTGCTTATGGAACCAATATTGTCGGTGGTACTTCACCCGGAAAGGGAGGTCAAACGGTTTCCGGTAAGCCGGTTTTCGATACCGTCGTAGAATGTGTGGAAGCTACTCAAGCTGATGTCTCGGTTATTTTTCTGCCGGCTCGGTTCGTTAAAGAAGCCGCTATTGAAGCTATTCGTGCCGGAATTAAGTTTATCGTTGCCATTCCGGAACATATCCCCATCCATGATATGCTTTATGTGAGAGAAGAAGCGGTGAAAGCCAAGGCTACGGTTATTGGTGGTAATACTGCCGGAGTTATGACACCGGGTGAGGCCAATCTTGGAATTATGCCCGATATCGCTTTTGCTCCGGGACGGGTAGGTACGGTATCTCGCTCCGGTTCCATAACATATTATGTTGCCGACACTCTTACCCGTACCGGTTTTGGCGAATCCACTTGTGTGGGATTGGGGGGAGACCCGGTGCTTGGTTCTACTTTTGATGAAATTCTCTGGAAATTTGAGGAAGATGAAAAAACCAAAGCGGTAGTAATGTGTGGTGAAATAGGGGGAGTTTACGAAGAATGCGCTACCGAAACCATAAGAAAAATGAAAACACCCGTTTTGGCTATGATTGGCGGTATTTATGCTCCTCCCGGAAAAAGAATGGGGCATGCCGGCGCTATCGTGGAAGGGAAAATGGGAACCGCTAAAGAAAAACTCGATATTTTAGCCGCAGCCGGTGCGCATCCTTGCCGGACTTTTTTAGATATTCCGGAAACATTGAAAAAATTAGGTGTTTAATATTTTTTAATTTTTTAAATTAAATTGTTGATTTATTATAATAGTACACAAAAAAATAAAATGAAAGGATCAAATCATTAACACACAAAACTCCCATAGGAGAATATTCGGAAAAGGTTTTTCTACTATACTTATAATATCTTTAAGTATATTATTAATTCCTGTTGTGGCTTGTTCGCAAAAAACAAATAACTCGTCATCGACTCAAAAGTCTCTCGAAAAACCGTCGGCGATAGCCGATGAAGGCTCAAAAGCAATGGAAAACTTGGAATGGGATAAATATGCCTCTTTACTTCATCCGGGTGAATTACAGCGTTTCAAAGATATTTTAATGCCCGGGATACAGAAAATCATTGCGAGGGATACTTCCGATATGATTAATGTTCTGGGAAAAAGCTTCAGCGCCAAAGAAATTCAAAGCGAACCACCACATCAGTTTTTTGTCGATATGATGAGTCTTGTCTTTGGAATTTCTCCGGAACTTGGTAACACTTTTAAAGGAATGGTTAATAAAGATGTTGGCGCTATTGCCGATGGCGACAGTTTGGTTTATGTTGTGATGAAAACAAAAATGAAAATCGGACCGCGCGATGTTAAGGAAATGAATGTAATCACCCTTAGTAAATATAATAATGAATGGAAATTGAACCTGTCCAGCAAAATCGAAGGTATCGCTATGATGGTGCAGCAAAGTCTTATGCGCTAATTATAGCCACACCATCGGTTTCATAAGTTTTTTAAGAGACAGAAGTTTTAGATAAACGATTTTGCCTGTTTGTTTATCGAATAAGTATGCTTTTTTTGTTTATCTTTTGTATTTTTTGTAAGTAAGAGGAAAGTAAAATGAAATGGGTAGAACGCCAATTTGAATTTGGCCTTCCGGCATCTTTGTTCCCCAATATCATAGAGCGTTTATCGGGCACACCGGTGCGAATAGAAGAAAAAATACAATCTATTCCCGCTGCTTTACTTACCAAAAAAATAGCCAATACCTGGTCAATTCAGGAGAATGTAGGCCATTTGCTTGATCTGGAATCTCTATGGGAAAAAAGATTAAATGAAATTCTGAACGGTGAAAAAGAATTGTGTTCCGCCGATTTGGGAAATGAGAGTGTTTATTCAAAACAATATAATGATAAATCGATAAAGTTAATTTTGAATGATTTCCGTGAGGTGCGGCAAAAAATCGTAAATAGACTTATGAACCTGAATGAACAACAAATTACTCTTTCCGCGATGCATCCCCGTTTACAAAAACCCATGCGCATAATTGATTTATTTTCCTTTGTGGTTGAACACGATGATCATCATTTAGCCCGTATTACTGAGTTGAAAAAGATTTTAGGAGTAGTTTAAAACTTTTTTACGCTAAATCCATCCGATGATATCAACTATGAGAACTGATGAAAGCGTCGAAGTGTTTTAACCGGGGGAAAAGTAACTAAGTTCCCTCTTGAAAATCATCTGAAATTGCATATATTATTCTTATGAAAACGATAAATTATCTCGGGCTTGAATATCGTCGTCGACGGGTGAAAAACGTGACATAAAAAATACCTTTTTAATAAGTTATAAGAAGTAACTAACAATTATTAAGGAGGTGTTTTGTATAATGAAAGATTTACGTCAGCCAACCGAACCGTTTCGTATCAAATCTGTCGAACCGATAAAGCTTTTATCCCGGGTCGAAAGAGAAGAGAAAATTAAAGCCGCCAAATATAATGTCTTTAAGCTCGATGCTCAGGATGTTTATATCGATTTGCTTACCGATTCGGGAACGAATGCTATGTCCAATCGTCAATGGGCGGCACTGATGATGGGTGATGAATCCTATGCCGGAGCAATTTCCTTTCGTCATTTTGAAAAGACAGTAAAAGAGATTTTTCAAAAAAAATATGTTGTTCCTTGCCATCAGGGACGTTCCGCGGAAAATTTAATTTTTTCCACTTTATTAAAAAAAGGGCATTATGTAGTTAATAACACCCATTTTGACACCACCCGCGGAAACACCTTGCATAAGGGAGGGATACCAATTGATTTACCCTGTCCTGAAGTTGACTCTCTTGATCCCCTTCTTTTTAAGGGTAATATGGATACTATGCGATTGGAAGATTTTATCGTTAAACATGGAGCGGATAAAATTGATATGGTCATTATGACCGTTACCAATAATTCCGTTGGCGGACAACCCGTATCAATGAAGAATATAAAAGAAGTATCTTCGATATGTAAAAAGCGCAAGATACTATTTTTCTTTGATTGTGCTCGCTTTGCCGAAAATTGTTATTTCATTAAAAAAGATGAACCCGGTTATGAAAATAAATCGATTGAAGAAATTGCTCAAGAGATGTTTGCTACTTGCGATGGGGTGATGATGTCTTCCAAAAAAGACGGATTGGCCAATATCGGTGGGTTAATAGCCGTTAACGATGAGGAGATATATAGACAGATAACGGAATTGATGATTCTTATCGAAGGTTTTCCCACTTACGGAGGATTGGCGGGACGGGATCTTGAGGTTCTTTCCGTCGGGCTTAAAGAAGTTTTGGATTATAGTTATCTTCGTTATCGGGTGGAGCAGGTTAGATATTTGGGAGAGAAACTTAAAGAAGCAGGTATGCCCATTGTTGAACCGACCGGCGGGCATGCCGTCTTTATCGATGCCGGACGTTTGTTGCCTCATATTTCTCCCGAAGGGTTTCCGGGACAGGCTTTGACCATTGCTTTTTATCTTGAAGCGGGAGTCAGGGTGGTGGAGATTGGTTCTTTGATGTTTGGTGGTATCGACCCTGTAACCGGTGAAAAAGTTAACGCTAAAAAGGAATTGGTGCGGATGGCTTTACCGCGGCGAGTCTATACCAACTCTCACCTCGATTATATTGCCGAATGGGCTTCTAAAATCGTTGCCGATAAGGATTCTTTGCGAGGTTACAAAATTACGCATCAATCAACATTTTTACGCCACTTTACCTGTGAATTGGAAGAAATGAACACCGAGGATATAAAGATTAATTCTTAGATTAATAGGAGTCTTTTTTTGTATGATTATATTAAGATTGTTTCGGTTTTAATAATATTGCTATTGGTTTCGGGTTGTATTAAAATTGAAACAGGTGGTACAGCTGAAGAAAAGAAACAATCTTCCGAGTCAAAAGCAAGCCAGATTCGTTCCGAGTGGGCGTTCAAATTACAACAAGCATCTCCATCGGAGAAGGCACGACTGTTTATTGATTTTTTTGATAATGTTATCGGTATCTATCTTAAGTTTGGTAATGACATGGTTAAGCAGTGGAAAGAAGGCGAGCAGGGGCGTCAACAGGAGATTCCCGATACTGAGATGAGAAAAAGGATTGATAGCTGGATTAAAACTCAGAAACCTATTTTGAAAGCTTATGACGATAATATCGAATATGGCTTCGAAAACATTAAACAAACCGGTTATTTCAATGAAGATTTTTTGGCGTTGTTAAAACAGGTGGTCGATCAATATTATAACGTTTATACCGATGTGTTTTTTCCTCAGGGAAAAGTTTCTGATTATGAGTACCGATTAGAAGAGACAAAAAATAAAACTAAATTATTGAAGAATCAATTCAAAGAAGCTATTACGAGCAATTAAACGGGGAATATTTTACCTCTAATATGGTACTCAAATTATAAAAGGTTTTATATTTGGAGCTTGAATAAATAGAGTTTATTTGTCTTGTATGAATAATATTTCACGTATTTATTGCGCTTATAGAGATATTCTGTTAAATGATTGTTAAATATGGATAAAGAAAATTGCTTTATTTTGTTGATTTTATTATAGTTATATCAAAAGTATAAGTTTTTTATTGGTTTGGCTAAAAAATTGCTTAAGAAAGTAATTGTTATAAGT
>JAADHM010000145.1 GCA_013151855.1 FCB group bacterium
TCAAATACGCTAAAAAGAAAAATAAAAAATCTTCCCCTTTTTTTGCTATCGTTCCCAGCGGGAAATTATTGGTCATGATTCTTACCAGCCCAAAGCGGTTTTCGATAAATTCAAAAGAAACTCTCGCAACGTTAAAAATATTTATACCGTCAATAATAATTAAGGCCTCAAGGCGCTTTCGTTTAAAAATCCATTGCTCTGCATTATATGAAGATATTTTTTTATAAAATGTCTCCATTAAATATCTCAAGAATTAATTATTAAACCCGAAATAAATTACTCATCAATTATTTTACTGAAAGAACCTTTTCAAAATCTGTCGATTTTGTTGGATGCGTTTTAGTAAACTTAAGATTGCTGGGAGAAGGTTTGTATTCTTGGTAGTTATTTTGGTGATGCTTTTTTATAGCATCCGCCATAAAAGATTTAAAATGTTCATGAAATCTATCTACGGAAAATTTTAACGCATTTTGGCGAATATACTCCGGATCAAATGGCACCATATTTTCAAAACGGTTCACCGCCTCAATTATATCATCAACTTCCTGTCGATAGAAAAAGAGACCCGTCTTGTTGTTGATAACCGTTTCCAGCACTCCCCCTTTTCCATAAGCGATAACCGGCGTTCCGCACGCCTGAGCTTCAACCGGTAAAATGCCAAAGTCTTCTTCGGCGGCAAAAACAAAAGCCTTGGCTTTTTGCATATATTTTTTCAAAACCGAAGTGGGTTGATAACCGAGTAATTCGACGTTGGAAGCTACTTTGGATTTTACTTTTTCAAACTCAGGTCCATCACCGATAACAACCAATTTTTTATCGGGCATTTTGGCAAAGGCTTCCACTATTAAACCAATTTTCTTATAGGGCACCATCCGTGAAACCGTTAAATAATAATCTTCTTTTTCAAGGCATAGTTCAAGATCGTTTACTTTAACCGGTGGATAAATGACGGTTGCTTCACGACGGTAGAATTTTAAAATACGTTGTGAAATATAATTAGAGATAGCGATAAATTGGTCAACACCGTTAGCGGTGCGATAATCCCACATTCTCATTTTATGCAAAAAATATTTAACCACCCAACCCTTTAAACTTCTGTCAAGTCCCGATTCTTTTAAGTACTGATGAGTCAAATCCCAGGCATAGCGTATGGGGGAATAACACATACAGATATGAAGCTGATAGGGCCCTGTAATAACGCCTTTCGCCACCGCATGACTGCTGGAAATGACAAGGTCATAAGCGGAAAGGTCGAATTGCTCCACCGCTAAAGGCATCAAAGGAAGATAACTGCGATACTTCTTTTTTGCCCAAGGGAATTTCTGTAAAAATGATGTCGTCACCGGTTTGTTTAAAATAAAACCCCTCTTTTCGGCAGGAAGGAAATCATATAAAGCGAAAAGATCTGCTTGAGGATACTCTTTTAATATTTCTTCGAGAACTCTTTCGGCGCCACCATAGGTTATCAACCAATCATGAACAATAGCCACTTTCATAGTTGGGAACTTTCTTTGATTTTGCGATGAATTACCAAACGATTTAAGCGAGGAAAGGCCGTGGATAAATTGTTGCGGAAAACCTGATACTCCTCATCATTTTTTGCCAAAGATTTCTTCTTGATATTTTCAAACAAAATGACAAAAAAGATGGTAATCATCAAAGCCGTTATCGCGGTTAACAAAAGGATAACGGTGCGAAAAGGTCCCGATTTTTGTGTTGGCAACGAGGGTTTGTCAAGCACCTGCACAATGGGAACGTCTTTTTGAGCCTCAAATTTTGCCATTTCATATTGTTGTGTTAAAAAGACCAAGGTTTTGGTCTTTACCTCCACATCTCGCTGAAGATTAGTGAGGGCTTTGATAATTTCCGGATTGTCGCTAATTGCCCAATTGCGATTGGCTTTTTGAAATCGCTCCAGATTGTCCTCAGCTTGATTAAGCTCATTGTTTTTCACCTCAAGTTGTTGGGCCAAATAGCGCTCGTTTTCTTTGGCGCGGGTACGGCGCTTATGTAAATTAAAATCTTCTAATTGTTCCAAATAGGTGTCAACAATCGCTTGCGACAAAGCGGGATATTTGGTCTCCACTGCGATATTTATGACGCCGGTATTTTTATCCTTGCTTATACTGGTAACGGCATCAAGAGCTTTATAGAGTTTATCTTTATCTCTTTTATGGAAATAATCGGATAATTTTAATGATATTTGTTTCTTATCAAGAGTAAACGAATATGTTTTATCCAAAACCGCTTTTTTTATTCTTTTTGAGTGCAAAATCGTGGGAAAAAGGTCAGAGGAATTTTCATTAACCGGTACAATATTACTTAATCCGGCAAGGGAGGTTAAACTACTCAGCTTATTGGTCTCACCGGTCGGTAAAATGGAAGCGCTGGATTGGTATTTGTTAGGCATTAATAATAATATCAAAATGGTCAGTAATACAACACTACCAACGATATAAGCAATGATTCTTTTTTTTCTTAATAAAATCGAACCCAGTTCAAATAAATTAATCTCACCTTCCAAAGGGTACTCCTACTATTGTAGTTAACAAAATCCATTTCGTTTTTAACAATAACTTTACTATCAAGTTTCGTGCCACATAAACACAGAGACACAACTCTGTCACTATTCATTGAGCGACAAAAAGTTAAAGGAATATTGACAATAGAATAAATCAAAAGCTTTTAAAGAAAGCTATCATTTTTCCCGAGATTAATGAAAATATTTCCCACTAACTTATTTAAAGAAACTTATCTATTACAAACAAGAGATAATCAACACAAAGAGTTACACAATATAAAAACAATCTAACGCTTAGGATTTGTCACCTCATCAATTATTTTCAACACTTTTTCCGCTGTTTTTTCCCAGCTAAAAAGTTTTACTCTTTCCCAACCCTTTTCAATTAGCTCCGCTCTTAATTTTTCATTAACCAAAAGCCGTGAAATCTTATCGGCAATATCGTTAACATTATAAGGATCGCAATATAAAACGGCATCACCGCAAACTTCCGGCAACGAAGCCGCTTTGGAAACCACACAGGGACACCCACACGCCATCGCTTCCAAAGGAGGCAACCCAAAACCTTCATATAAAGAAGGCTGCACCATCAAAACCGCATGCCGGTAATAATCAACCAATTCTGAATCACTTACCCATCCGGTAAATTTTATCCATTTCCTCCATCGAGAATCAATTATTTCCTCTATTAATTCCGGCATGCCGGTGATAAATTTCTTTTCTTCCCCGACAATTATCAGAGGTATGTCAATTTTTTTTTCTTCAAATAATAGTTTATAGGCTTCCACTAATCGATGAAGATTTTTATGGGGCTTCACATTACCAATGTAAAGCAAATAACCGTTTTCAGGTAAAACTGATGGAGAAAGATAATCCGTATCTTCAAGCCCAAATCCAAGGTAAACTACTTTTACTTTATTGAGATATGGCAATTTATATTTATACATTTCAGCAAGAGTAAACCGCGAGTCAACCATAACAGCCTGGGATTTTTTTAATGCCATGGTTAACATAATCCTTGCATAGCCTGTTTTAAGTAATGATTTGGATTGGTTTTCTTTGGCCAGATGAAATATATCATGGATGGTTATCAGTAATTTACCCCTGTATAGAAGAGGTATATTATAATGAGGGGAAAAGAAAAGATCACAAGGGGGAATCTTGCGAATGAGTTCATACTGTTCAACCAAACTGTATATGGGAGCGTTACAATCGATCACATTTACATTTTTAGTATCAGTCCGGAGGAAACCACTCAAGGTTTTTTTATCACCTATTAATGAGTATTTAATATCTGGTCGTAAGGCGATTATCAAAGGAACCAATTTTTTTAAATAAGTTCCTATACCAGAGGCATAATACATGCGACAGTCAATGGCCAGATGCATTGTTAGCACCTATTTTTTTGATGAGATACAAGTAGCATAATAATGGTAACATACTAAATATCCAAAATGGATATAAAATTCTCCTTAATTCTACTTAACTAATAAGAAGACAATGCGATAGCACTGTCAATTATCTTTAAAATTTCTTTAGCTGCTTTTTCCCAACTATATTTTTTTGCTCTTTCCAAACCTCGTTTAATTAGCTCCGCTCTTAATTTTTCATTAACCAAAAGCCGTGAAATCTTATCCGCAATATCATCAATACTGTAAGGATCGCAATATAAAGCAGCATCACCGCAAACTTCCGGCAACGAAGCCGCTTTGGAAACCACACAGGGACACCCACACGCCATTGCTTCTAACGGGGGCAAACCGAAACCTTCATATAAGGAAGGATAAACGAATAATTTAGCCTGCCTATAAAGATTTATTAATTCATCATCGTTCACATAACCGGTTAAAATTACATTCTTTTGATTGTTGATTAAATTTGGTAATCTCCCATCCGCAGAATTTTTATTTACAATTCCGGTTATTACTAACTTCATATTTTCAAGGTGTAATTTTAAAAAGGCTTCAACAACTCTAGGGAAATTTTTATTAGGAGCCAAAGAAGATACGGCCAAAATATAATTACCATATTTATTAACAGTCTCTCCATCGTTTATATCAAAAAATCTGGAAGCTATCCCGCTATAAATGACATCAATAATATCATTACTCAAGCCTATTATTGTCATAATTTCCTTTTTGGAAAATTCACTGTCAGTTATAATTTTTAAAGAATTTTTAACAATACGAGGGATAAGAAACTTATAAAAATAATAGAACTTTTTGGAGCACCACTGAGGATATCGTAAAAAACCAAGGTCATGAATAGTGACTACCTTCTTTTTATAAAACAAGGGTGCCGTATTCCCTAAGCATAAAAGCAACCCCTTCTTTCCTTCTTTTCTCATATATCGGGGTAATTCCAATTGTTCCCAGAGATGGCCGGTAAAATGACCGCAACAATCAACTTTAAGCTCCTGCGCCAATTTTTTATGGACAACATTTTTAGGAGTCACAAAGCTGATATTCGGACTCAATTTCTTAAGTTGTCGGGAAATTTCCATCGCATAGCGCTGGACACCGGAAATTTTTTGGGTCAAAAACCGGGCATTAACTACTATATGCATTTTTCTGGCTCCAAAGAGCGGATAGAAAGCCAAGAGTTATCATTAAGATAGGAGCTTCAATGACATTAATTGTCGCTCCATACAAAAACAGAATTAAACAGAATATATAAAAAAATATATTTTGTTTATCAGCAAATTTCAGAAGCAATATTTTTTTCAAAAGGTATAAAATTGTTAAAGTTAAAACGACCACACCAAAATCAACCAGTAGATAAATATAAATATTATCGGCCGGATTGTATAAACCGGGTTCAAAATATTGCTGAGCGGCTCCAATTCCTCCTAACCCTCTTCCGGTTACGAACATATATGGCTTCGACAACAGTTGAATAGCATTAGGCCAAGCTACTTCCACCCGATCGATATATGACAAGAAAATTGCCTTCATCAATATATCACCGGAACTGAGATAATTAGTAATTGCCTTTGGTGAGATAAGAGATACTATCGGAGGAATAAAGCCATATAAAAAAATTAGCCCCAATAATAACTTCACAAAGATTAAAGTAATCCGTCGAAAAATATTCTTAAAAGAGGTATAGAATTTTATCAAAACATAAAAAAGTACTAAAATAAAAAAAGATAAAATGGAAGTTTTGGAAGTGGTTATTACAATACCCGCAAAAGATAAAACCAAAAGCAGATTATCATAAATCTTCCAAGAAAATTTTTCTTTTTTTGATGACAAAGATCGCAAAGTCAGATAGAGAGCCGACAAACAAAACAGTAATATCGCCGATGCAAACGAAGAACGCCCGAAACCGGCTATGCGCGAAAGACCAAAAGTCGTCCAGCTTCGGGATCCCTCAATCGCATGTCCAAACGCTTCATATTCAAAGCCCGACCAAGGCAGTTCGAAAAACAGGTCCAAAAAAATACCCGCTAAAATGATAGGAACATAAATTCGAAAAAGATTTAAAAAAAACTTTTCCTTGGAATCCAAAGTATATATGGCTATAAAACCAACGAAGAACGACAACCAAATTTTTAACCCGAATAAAACCTGAAACGGCGATAATTGATTTATCAAACCAACGATAATACCATAGATTATTACCGCTGTTATCGCCAGCATAAATTTATTGATGCGCAATGTCGACAGGGTATAAATCACAAAGTAGGCAAAAATAATTATCAGTAAGAAATCTTTCACATAGACAAGGGATGGCAACCCGAGTTTAAAATAAACAAACCTCAAAGGAGCTTCGAAGACAATCAATAGAAACCAAAGATATAATAATTTTACCGTTATTTTCTTCATTACCCTAACCGGCGATAAACATCAATATATTTCTCAACAACTTTTTCGACACTAAACTCTCGTGCCTTTTTCAAACAATTTTCTGACAATCTATTTAGCAATTCTTTATCTTCCAAAAAAAGTTTTAATTTTTTCTCAAAATCATTTTCCCGGTCAGGGTCGAAAATATAGCCTGTGATTCCCTCATCCACAATTTCCGGCAAACCGCCCCGTTTAGATACAATTACCGGAAGGCCATAGACATAAGCTTCGGGAACAATGCGCCCAAAAGGTTCCTCCCATAACGAAGGCACCACGATGACATCAAGCAAGGGATAAATTTCTTCCGTCTTTTTAAACCCCATAAAAATAATATTGTCTTGTTGGTAATGGTCTTTCAAATATTTTTCATAAGCGGGCGTTATCCCCCGACCAAAAACCAACAATCGCGCCTTCTTCAAATCTATTTGATAGAAGTGCTTCAAAAGATATTCTATCCCCTTGCTGGGTGCTAAGAGACCGATATACCCGAAAGTGACAATATTGTTTTTTCGGTTTTGCCGAAGTGGGATTTTTTCGATGCCGTTAATGGGGTTGTAGATATATGTTTTTATGTTAGCATGATGGAAATAACCAAATTTCAAGTGCCTATCTAAAATAAATTTGCTGATACCAACTATGGCATTCACATTATCCGATAACTTTTTTTTGGGCATTGATAACAATTTACAATCCCAGCACTGATGCTCACAGTTTTTTTTTATTGTCTTTGTACATGGTTGTTTTGGGACAGAGCAAGTAATGATCTCTGGTAGTGTGGACAACGGGGATGTTATTATTTTGAGCCGCTTTCCAGATGGCGACAGAAAAACCGGTTAAATTATTAGTGTGAATAATCTCCGGTTTTTCTTTTTCTATTATTGGCTTCAAAGATTTTTTTATGAAAGGATTATAAGCGTCGATAATATGCCAGACAGGCTTTTTATATGGCGGTTGTTTTTTGGCATCACATATCCAATACAGATTGGGCGTTTTAAGATAATATTTGATACCGTTGACTTTTCCTATCTCTTCATGGTCGGCCGTAGAAACAATTACCGGTTGCCATCCTTTTGCTTTTAAACCTTCGGCTAACAGTTGCGTCGATTTTTCCGCACCGCCAACGACATTTGGGGCATAAAGCGAATTAAATATTAATATCTTCATTATCACTCATTCCCGTAAGTTAATTGGGCGCATTTTTGCCAGGTGAATGTTTGCGCATACTTTTTTACATTCTCTCCTAATTTTTTTCGATACGGTTCATCAGTTAGAAGTTTTATAATCGCTTTTGTAAGAGCGGAAATATCTAACGGTTCCACAAGCAAACCTGTTTTACCGTCAAGCACCACTTCCGGCACCCCGCCAATTTTGCTGGCAATAGCAGGCAAACCCCAAACAGCCGCTTCGAGATAAACCAGACCGAACCCTTCGACTTTTTGGGGATGCGGTTCTCCGGGCATACAAAATATTGACCCGGTATGGTAAAATGATTTCAATCTTCGCTCTGATACTTTACCGGTGAAAATAACCTGCACCCCGCATTTTTTTTTGAGCTCCTCCAATTCCCGTTTATAAGACGCGGTACCACTTCCGCCAATGATGACATAAGTAATGTTTTGTTTTACGGTGTCGGGGAGTTGTGCCAAGGCGTTGAGCACGGTACGGTGCCCTTTTCTTTCATCAAGACGGGAGACGGTGAGAATAATTTTGTTGTTCGGTGGGATGGAGTAAATATCCCGTACATTTTCCGTTTTACCAATTTGCTTTAACTTTTGCACATTAATACCTAACAAAGTAGTAATGACTTTGTCTGGGGAGATATCAGGGCATTTTTCCCAAAGAAGCGCTTTGGTAAATTCACTTATGGCAAATATTTTTTGTGCTTTACCAAAAGGATTTTTTACTAAAAGGAACTTGAATTGTTTTATATCATTAATCCCAAGGATTTCCGTTCCATAAACAGTAGCCACAAAAGGGATTTTTTTTATTTTATTTATAAACGCTAACGCCATTGCATAAGGCCAGTCGACAGCGTGAATAATATCATATCTATCAGCTTTGGCATAGCGCCAAGCACGCAACAATAAGGGGATAAGTTTTTTAAACGAATAAACTCCGGCATGGTAACGAATGACGGAAAAAGGATAGTTTTGGCGGTCACTTAGCTGGCAATCTTCTCCAAAGTCCGGCGCCACCACTGTAACTTGATGCCCCAAAGCGTCGGCGGCAAGAGCTAATTCACTGGCATAAGTAGCCACTCCTCCGTAAAAAGGAGGAAATTCATGGGTAAGTATCAGTATTTTTTTCAATTTACTATATCGAAGCACTTCTTTAAATTAAGGTTACGTTCTACCTATCACTTTCTCATATACAAGCAATGTTTCCGAAACGGTTTTAGACCATTTGTATTGAGCGGCTTTAGCTTTGGCCATTAAACCAAAATCTTCTTTGCCCCTTTTACAAATATCTAATGCTTCCAATATCCCTTGGGCAAAACTTTTCGGTGAAGCGTCATCAACTAATATTCCCGCTTTTCCCACCACTTCCGTCATTGCGGAACGGTTGAGAGCAACTACCGGTAATCCAAAAGACATGGCTTCAATCAAAGGCAACCCAAAACCTTCGTATAATGAGGGGAAAGTAAAAATAGCGGCTTTTTTGTAAATCTCTTTTAAGCCCCCTACATTTGTGCCATCAATAAACATTAGTTTATTATGGGGGATACCAATAGATTCTGCCTTTTTTTTCAGCTGCTCTTTTGTCATGGTAACACAATTAACCCGAAGGGCAAGTTGGTTAACAACTCCTTTTTTTAGGACTAAAGAGTATGCTTTCAAGAGCAAGTTTAAGTTTTTACGTGGTGTATCCGAACCGACATATAGAATATAACCTTCGGTATTTATCATAATGGGTTGTTCAATTTCATCTTCAAACGCATCACTTAAACAAGGATATATAACACTTATTTTTTTAGCCGGTATATTTAAACTCTCCATTATTTCATCAGCTATAGCTTGGCTATGAGCAATAATATGAGATGCATTTGGGAGTGCCCTACAAAGGATCAAACGATACTTTACAAAGGTGTTAAAAAGATCCCAACCGGGTTCATGATAATGTAAGGGAGCAAAATCCCACACAGATATTACCTGAGGTATTTTTGTATAAACGGGAGGCATCAATTGATATGGCCAATGTAGAATATCAAAGCCCAGCTTTTTAATCCGGTGAGGTACTTTGAATTGAGACCAAAACAAATGAGAGAAACGAACTTTTGATCGTGCTATAACATAATCTGAAAATTCGCTATAGTCATTATCCTCAAACGGTAAATGATGTATTAAGTTGAAGAATTGTTGTTTATTCTCTTTGATTATACCATTCAAGAAGTTGTCCAAAGCTATTCTCAAACCGCTCCTAGGTCCATCAAGCAATTCACAACACAAAGCTACTTTCATAAGATTTCCCGTAATTCACAATTAAGTTGATAATTTAAATGATGAAGTTAGCAATTTCTGTAACTTTATCCTATCCTGAAGATTTAGTATAAAGCGCCAATTAAGCATAAAGATGACTATTATCTCAATCAATATAGACATAATGCTTAAAACTACATTTGAAATATTAGATATAAGAAAAGCTATTATTATTGCGGTAGTCAGACTAATAATCCCCAAACCTATTCGCAGAATTGATAGCTTAATATTCATATTTAAAGTTTTTCTGAACAGCCAGAACAAAACAACGGTATCAATTATTACCCAAACTGTCCAAGTAGCCGATGTTCCAACAATACCCCAATGCGATGTACAAAACCAAGATGCCCCGATATAAAACGGTAACTCAATAAGATGTCTTTTGGCCGTCAGATCCGGACGTCCGAGTGCCTGAATAGCAACAAACGGTACTGTCGAAATAGCACTGATAAGAACCCCAATGGAAATTAGTTGTAATACCAGTGTGGATTTTATAGCGAATTCTTCTCCCAACCATAGCTTTAAAAACGGATGAGCAAGCGCTATTATAATTAATGTAACGGGAATGGCATATAAT
>JAADHM010000204.1 GCA_013151855.1 FCB group bacterium
GGCAGTGTCGTTGGCGTTTTTGGCGGTATTGGTAGCTTCGCTGGCATTTCTGGAAGCTTCCACGATGGTAGCGGTCATTTCTTCGATGGCGACGGAAATCTGTCCCACCTGTTGAGCTTGATCTTCGGCGCCTTTGGACATTTGCTCCGAAGCGGAGGCAACTTCGGTGGAAGCAGAGGAAAGCTCACGAGCATTATCAGTCAACTGACGAATCATTTGGGTCAAATTGACAATCATTTGCTTGAAGGAATTGCCCAGAACGTCTTTTGAGGATTTCGGTTCGATTTCAACTGTTAAGTCATTTTGAGCAATGTGATCAGCGACATCGGCAACTTCTTTTATATAATCAATTAGATTGCGAAAAGCATTTGCTAATTGTCCGATTTCATCTTTGGAATCAATTTGTATACTTTGCTCAACATCTCCCTTAGCTATTTCTTTGGCGGCTGCGGTTATTTTATTAATGGGATTGGAAATCATTTTGGTAATATAGAAAGCTATTCCAACCCCCAAAAGAGCCGCCAAGAGAGCGATGATAATGCCAATATTGCTGGAACTAACGGTCTTATCCTCTATGTGTCCCATGGAGGAGTCAAAACTTTTTTCTGCTTGGTGGTAGTATTTATTGATTAAATTGTCAATTCGTTCAACCTCACTGTCAAATTCGGGCAATATTTCATTACCCGATTCAGTACCATTTTGGATATATGCATTGGCAAGTCTGATTCCGGTTTCGTAATATTTTTTAAACGGTTCCTGCAACTTTTCCAGTTGGTCTTTATGCTTCGGATCCAGTTTAATCAACTCGCCTAATACAATATTAAAGGTATCAGCATACTCTTTGGCGATGTCGAGCCCATCATCCAAGCCGCCTTGTCCTCGAGTGGCAGCGATAGTAACACAAGCCTGCTGAACTTCGGTGGTTACCAAAATTAGCTCATTGGCTTTTTTCAAAACGGGGTATTCTTCTTCTTGCGAATAGACGGTTGACTTTCTAATAGAAGCATAACTAAAGTAATTGGTTCCCGCCAAGACCAGCCCCAAGAAAACAACCAGTCCGAAACCGATATAAAGTTTTGTGCTGATTTTAAGGTTTTTAAACATTCTCACTCCTCCTTTTAGTTATTTTGTCAATAAATATTTTCATATACAATAAGCAAAAACACCGACAAATATCTTTATTCAGATAATAAATAAATGTAAGCAGATAAGTATTGACATGTGTTTTTTCATTTTAAATGCTCCCCATTTTTTTAATAATAATATCCATAAGATATTATGCCCATGTACAATTATTGTTTTAAACTACTTAGAAAACATGCATTTCAAATCCCTTTTAATTAACCCCTCATTAATTCCAGATAAATATTACTATTTATCTATAATGTATTCTCGGAAATTAATCGCAAGACTGAACCCCTTTAATAAAAATATTAAAGAAAAAATGAAATATATCTTAAACCTTTGCGAATTTTAAGTTGTTGATGCTCACTAAAGATATGATTTTTTCAAAATCCGGTAAGGCTTTAAAATTCGCTAAAGAGAAATGATAAACTTCTTCCAATTGATATTCCATCATTCCGCAGTTTATCATCACCAAAGGAATATTAAACATTTTGCAACGTTCCACTAATTTTAATAATTCAACTTTCCCCGGGAATTTGGAATCACAAATAACAAACTCCGCAATGGCATCTAATTTTTTAGGTACCCTTATGATATCATTGACAATCATCAAACGAGTATTGAATTCACAGGCTTTCTGATAATATTGAGTCAAAATAGATTTATCCAAACTGAATATTAACCCCTTAATTTCCGGTCGTTGGTGTAATTCCGTCTTAAGATGTTGTTTATCTTCATCTTGTAAAGGTAATGTAAGAGTAAAAGTCGTGCCGATATCCAAAGTTGACTCAACCGTTAAATCGCCATCATGCTCACGGGCAATATTACGGCAGATAGACAGCCCCATACCCGTTCCAACCACCTCATCCTGTCCCCATACGCCTTTGGTAGAGAAGAAGGGATCAAATATCTTATCGATAATATCTTCAGAAATTCCCGAGCCCGTATCGGCTACTTTTAGCTCAAGACGATTGCCTTTGTTTAGCAAAGCCAAGGTAATGACACCATTCGATTTTATAGCATGGTGAGCATTAATTAACAAATTCAACAATAACTGTTGTATTTTACTCGCTGAAACTTCTACGGAGGGTACTTTATCAAAATGAGTGATTATTTCTATATCATTACTTTTAATTTCCTTTTCTAAGAGGTGGATTGATTTATTAATAATATCCTGTATACTTTCCATTTTTTTATCTTCCGGGTTAGACCTGGAATAAGATAAAAGTGACATGGCCACATCGTTTGCTCTTTCGCCCATTTCAATAATTTCAGTCAGAGTTTCACGAGCAACCTCTAAACCCTTTTCGTCGTCTAATTCATCGACAGCAAAAGATGCATTACCGATAATCCCTCCCAAATAATTTTTAAATTCATGGGCAACACCGGCGGCTAAGGTTCCAATGGCCGAAAGCTTATCAGATTCCACCAGCTTTTGTTGCATTAGAAGTTCATCGGTAATATCATTACCAATGGAAAGATAATTTATTATTTCGTGCTTTTTGTTAAAAATCGGGGTTATGGTTTCTTTTGCCCAGAAAAGTTCGGAATCCTTTTTGCGATTATGTATAATACCGGTCCAGGTTTTACCGTCACTGATTGTTCTCCATAACTGTTGATAAAATCTCTTATCATGTTTGCCTGATTTTAAAATACTTATGGGTTTTCCGATAACCTCTACCATTGAGTAACCCGTTACCTTAGTAAAAGAAGGATTGACATATTCTACCGAACCTTCCGTATCAGTAATACAAACAAAATTAGAAGATTGGTTTACTGCCATAGAAAGTTTTTTCAATTCTTGGGCTTGTTTTACACTTCTTGTTTTATCAAAAGCATAACAATGAACAATATTTCGATTTTCTACCGGTTGAAAAGACCAGTTTATAATTCTCTCTTTTACTGAAAATTCTACATCTTCTTTCCCTTTACCTGTCGTTACGCAATGGGTAATAATTTCCTTTATATTCTCCGGGAGGATTTTATCCGCTTGATCTTCTTTGAAACCCAAAGCTTTTAACTTTTTCTTAGTTGCTTTATTCATATACAAAACTTTTGCCTTCGCATCCACACTCATCACAATATTAGCATTTGATTCGGGAAATGCCGCCATCTCAATCAACTTTTGTTCAGTCTTTTTGCGCTCGGTAATATCAATACCATATTCGATAACCTGTGTTACTTTACCGTTATCATCAAATATGGGATATCCGTGGACTTCAATAAAACGCGGTTCTCCGTCTTTACGATAATGGATTTGTTCTAAGACAACTCTTTCTTTCCTCTTTTTCACTTCTTCCACTGTACAGGGATGTTCGGTTAAATCACACGGTGTTTTTCGATTATGGAAGCACTCATAACAACGGGTTTTATCTTTTGTTTTAAAGCACTGAGCCGCTTTATTAGACATCTTAATGGAATAATCATCAACATTAATAACATAAAAAGGATAGGAGAGAGAATCAATGACCGTATGTAAGAAGATATTATTTTGTCTGATGAGTTTTTCTACTTTTTTTCGATTAGTAACATCGCGAATAAAAGCCGCTATCAAGAGCTTTTCTTTTTTGTACATAATAACCAAACTGACTTCGACATCTAATATGTGACCGTCTTTATGCTTGTGCTTACTCTCAAATTGAGCTTGTCCCTTTTTAATAAATTCCTTGATTTTATTCTCAACTTCTTGACGGTCATAAATAATCTCAAGATCCCATATATTCATATTAACAAGCTCATCATGAATATAGCCTATCATTTTACAATATGCCGGATTAACATCGATGATTTTGCCATTTGTATCGGCTAAAATATATCCATCCATAGTTGCCTGCAGAATTTGTTTGTTCTGTTCCAAAGTTTGAAGTAATTGATAACGATGGTATTCTTTTCTCCGAATACTTGTAAAAGCTATAAAAACAATCAATAACCAAAAGCTTATAATTATCCATAAAGCTTTCACCAAAGAATAATTTCTGTTCATAAATTCTTGAGAAAGATAGTTTTCCGTGGTATTAATCTGATTAGTGATACTGACAAAAAGTTCATCAAATTTTTGAGCAAGAGAGAGGTCCAATTTCCCCAAATAGCGCCATTTTATTCTTTCGTGGGAAACTTGACCAAATTCCAGAAGGGTAATTTGAAGTAACTTGATTTGGGCTCTTAACTTCTCATGGGTTTTAGAATTTTCAGATTCTTGATCAAGGGTAAGTAAGGTATACATTTTGTCAGAAATGTTGGTTAACTCTTTCAATTGTTTGAAAATTTCCGTAGAATCAACATTGACATTGCGAGAAAGAAATTCATCCAACAAAAGATGGGTAGAAGCAACCTCTGCTTGTAATTTATTGAAAATCTCCAGAGACGCGATATCATATCTATTTTGATGAAGGTTATTCAAATAAGCCCAGAATAAAATAGAGCTGGAGACTAAACCTAAAAATAATATTATGAACGCCACCCAGTAATGCCGTCTAATCAGTTGAATTTTAGCTGTTATGTATCTTAATCTTCTTTTCAGGAATTCCATCAGGACATCATCTTTATCTAAACTTATAAATATAATTATTTATATCGGCGAAAAAGATTGGCACTTAACTTTCTTCGGCTTAACCATATATTATTTATAAGATTAAGACGTATAAAAAGCTGGTAAATACCGTTTTTCAAGTTGTAGGGTGGAACCCCGCCTCCGGTGGGTCCCGGTGGTGACTTTTAGTGGTTCCGCCTGCTTGACAAGTTCCGCCTTTTTTCGATAAATGGCAGAACCGCTACGGGTTCTACAATACTTTATCGTTTACAGTTGGCAGACGGGGGCGTCTGCCAACCACAAAATAATTTATATATAAGCAAGAATGATTACTTTTTCTTTGAAGGTCAATTTTTGCCAATTAACCTCCATTTATGTCATTCTCGTGAAAACGGGAAGCTCTCTTCAGATTCCTGCTTCCGCAGGAATGACGCCTTTGCGCAGAGATGACATTGCCAAAGATATGTTACGGGCATTTTACTGCTCTTTATCAGCCATTAATCGCTGACGGCATTTTTGATACCAATCGAGGTATTCTTTTATCTTTTTCTCTCTTCCCTTATCGGCGGGAAAATAATATCGCGAGCTCTCTAATTCTTTGGGGAAATATTGTTGGTCGGTAATACCGTTTTCGTAATCATGGGCATATTTATAATTTTTACCGTACCCGATAGCTTTCATAAGCTTGGTAGGAGCGTTACGAATATCCAAAGGAACCGGCAAAGAGCCTTTCTCTTTGGCGTCGCGTAAAGCCTTATCAAAAGCGGTGTAAATAGCATTGGACTTGGGGGCACAAGCCAAATAAACCACCAACTGGGCAAGGGCTAATTCTCCTTCGGGGGAACCGAGAAAATGATAGGCCTCTTTGACATTTAACGCCAAAGTAAGAGCATAAGAATCAGCCAAACCAATATCTTCGGAGGCAAACCGCACCAATCTTCTAATTATGTATAACGGATCCTCACCGGCGGAAAGCATCCTTGCCAACCAGTACAAAGCGGCATCGGGATCACCCCCCCGAATAGTTTTATGAAGAGCCGAGATTATGTTGTAATGCTCCTCACCGGCTTTATCATAAAGAACCGTGCCCTTTTGATAAACTTCTTTTAAAGCCTCAAGGGTAACCGCGCTATCTTCCCCCAAAAACAAAGCTGTGTTTTCTAAGAGGGTCAACCCTCGCCGAGCATCCCCGTCAGCGGCTTGAGCGATAAAAGACAAAGCATCTTCTCCGATAGTAAGATTCATATTACCGAGACCGTTTTCTTTATCGGTTAAGGCATGCTTAATAACCTCGATAAGAGCCTTTTCGGATAAACGTTCTAAAACATATACCCTCATTCTGGACAGCAAAGCGGAGTTGATTTCAAAAGAGGGGTTTTCGGTCGTAGCGCCGATTAAAATAATATCCCCTTTTTCCACATAAGGTAAAAAAGCATCCTGTTGGGCTTTATTGAAACGATGAATTTCATCGATGAAAACATAAGTGCGCCGACCGGACATCTTATAATAATTACTCGCTTTGGATAATACTTCTTTGACTTCTTTAATACCGGAAGTTACCGCCGAAAAAGAAATAAACTGTCCTTGGGTTGCCTTGGCTATCAAGCGAGCCAAAGTTGTCTTACCGCTGCCGGGAGGACCCCAGAAAATCAGTGAATTGACCTTATCGGTTTCAATCGCTTTACGCAAGGGGGTGTCGGGCCCGACAATTTTTTCCTGACCGTAAAAATGCTCGAAATTTCTCGGACGTATCCGGTCAGCTAAAGGTTTAATCTCTTTTAGAGAATGCTCTTTGCTTTTGGCATCTTTTTTATCGAAAATATCCATATTAAAAAATATACTTTATTTATACATATTATAATACTTCCCCAACGGTTTAATAAGCAATTAAAAGATAAATTGATAAAAATCAATCAATCCTCAATCACATAGTTTTAAAAATCTTTGTTGCTCAATCAACGACAAATCAATAACATATCTTCAAAGAAATAATAAATATTTAAGGAAACACCAATAAATGCAACCTGATTATACCCAAATCCATCAAAAAGCCCTTGTTGCCGACTTACACTGTGATACCGCCTTACAAATCCAAAGAGGTTACGATTTTTCAAAGCGGCATAATACTTACCATATTGACCTTCCTCGCTTAAAAGAAGGCGGTGTAAATCTACAAGTTTTTGCTTGTTTCTTAGATTCCAATATCTTACCCCAAAACCGTTTTGATTATGTCAATAAAATGATTTCCCGACTAAAAACCGAGATTTCCAAAAACGAAAATGATATTGCCATTTGTCATAATGCCACCGAAGCCAACACCATTATTGGCAGTGGTAGAATAGCCGCCTTTTTAGGTATCGAAAACGGGATGGCATTGGATAATAATTTGAAAAATATCGCCTATTTTTATCAACAG
>JAADHM010000020.1:0-6987 GCA_013151855.1 FCB group bacterium
ATCCAATTATTACCCCCATCAACAGAACGAAAAACACCACCGCCATAAGTTCCCACAAACACAGTATCGGTATTTGTAATGGCAAGTATTTGAATGTAGTCGTTGGTCACTCCATTTGTAACAGCTACCCAGTTGTTTCCATAATCAACAGAACGATAAATACCGCCTCCATATGTACCTGTAAAAATGTCACCATTGGGATTAATTGCAAAACATTGAATATTAGTATTAACCAACCCCGTATCAATTTCGACCCAACTATCACCATTATTGATAGAGCGAAAAAGCCCATGCCCCGTACCACCATAGATATATCCATTAGCAGTATCAATACCAATAGCTCTAATGCTTGTATTTATTAATCCGCTATCAATTAACACCCAATTATTACCATTATCAGTAGAACGAAAAACACCCTTACCGTTAGTACCCACGAAAATGTAATTATTAGTGGGATTAATCGTTATACAAGTTACAGCACTATCGGTAAGCCCATTATTTTTTACTACCCAATTATCACCATTATCAGAAGAGTAGAAAACACCTCCCCCCCATGTACCAGTATAAATACCACCATTAGTATCAATAGCTAAAGCCATAGTATTACTATTAGTTAATCCACTGTCACTTAACTCCCAGTTATTTCCAGCATCAAAAGAGCGATAGACATATCCTCCATTGATTCCAGCAAAGATAATACTATCTTTGGCAGCAAGGGCATTGATATTATGAGTTTGCAAACCATTATTGGCTACTACCCAACTGTCAGCGTGATTGGATGAACGATAAACTCCACTACCAAACGTGCCGACAAAAATATCACCATTGGTACTGGCAGTAAAGCATCGAATGTTTCCTCCGTAAGGACCATTAGTTGGTTCCCAAGTTTGGGCTGATATTGAAGAAATAAGGACAAACAAAAAAGCTAAAACAAAAAAGCTTAACTGAATGGCCAATTTTTTTTCGAAAGATATTCTTCCCGTGTTGTTCATCTTGAACCTCCTTGTTGAAAAGATTAATTTTAGAATATCTATCAGACTATTAATCATATTATAAACACCTTTAATTTACCCGCTTTTCTATGGATTTTCACTATGTTGATTTCAGATTCTTCAACACCGATTAACAAAATCATTTGATACACAATGACCTAACCATAGAAAAAATATATACATATACCAATTCGTCAATTTAAAAAAAATAATAATTGAAAAAATCAAATAAATCACCAAACGTGATAAAGAATACTATCTTAATCCATTGTCGTTGATGACATATAGCTTTTTCCTCCGTCTCATGGTAAAAAAACTAAAGACTTGACATCACATCGTTTTAAACTGATTTTATCTGTTTAATTGTCTGGACCCCATAGGAGGAGATGTGGCGGAATCTGAAAATAATCAGCAAACATTCAAGCCTTTTATTGCAGCTAATCAAAATATCGCTGAGGTAACATGGAAAGCAGTTATTTTAGGAGCAATTATATCGGTCGTTTTTGGCATCGCTAATGCCTATTTAGGGCTGAAATTCGGCATGACCGTATCAGCCTCCATTCCCGCGGCGGTAATATCAATGGCGGTGCTACGGTTACTATATAAGAAAGTCACCGTTTTAGAAAACAATATTGTCCAAACTATCGGTTCCGCGGGTGAATCTTTGGCGGCAGGGATTATTTTTACTATTCCCGCCTTTTTTATTTGGTCAGCCGATAAATCATTGACGGCGGCCGGTTATTTTCATGAAGTTACCAAAACGCAAATATTCTGGCTTTCCATGCTTGGCGGAGGCTTGGGGATTCTATTAATGATCCCATTGCGCAAATATTTAGTAGAAAAAGAACACAAAAAACTTGCTTTTCCTGAAGGTACCGCTTGCGCGGAAATTATCATAGCCGGCGATGAAGGCGGCAGCAAAGCCAAACTGGTATTTTCCGGTATCGCTTTTGGCGCTGTCTATAAAATATTAATGAATATGTTAAAGACCTGGTCGGAATCGGTCAATTATAACTTTAAGGGAATTCTCAAAGGAGGCACTATCGGTGTCGATGCCACCCCGGCTTTATTGGGAGTGGGATATATTATTGGACCGCGTATTTCCGCTTTGATGCTCAGCGGTGCTGTTTTGGGTTATCTTGCCGTCGGGCCTCTATTATCTTTTATCGGACAACAAATTCCGGGACAAATTATTGCTCCGGGAACAATTCCTTTAAGCGCTATGGATCCTGCCCAATTACGAAATTTTTATATAAAATACTTAGGTGTCGGAGCGGTGGCTATCGGAGGGTTTATCTCATTGATAAAATCTTTTCCGGTTATTCTCTCTTCTTTCAGCAAAGGATTTGAAGAGCTTATTGGTAAAAAGAAAGAAGAGAAAACCGTTCGCACTAACCGTGACCTCTCTATGAAATGGGTTCTTATCGGCGTATTGGGTATCATTATCGCCACTTGGCTTCTTCCGGGAACCAATTTACACTTTTTAGGAGTTGTTTTAGCAGTGTTATTTGGATTTTTCTTTGTTGTTGTGGCGGCGCGTATTGTCGGTATTGTGGGTTCTTCCTCCTCCCCAGTTTCAGGGATGACTATTGCTACCCTTCTGGTAACTTCCCTAATTTTGCTTTACTTTGGTGTCTCGGGAGTCAAAGGAATGATAACTGCTATGTCGGTGGGCACTATCGTTTCTATCGCCGTTTGTTTATCCGGTGATATCGCTCAGGATTTGAAAACCGGTTATCTTTTGGGAGCCACTCCTTGGAAACAGCAATTAACCGAATTTATCGGTTTGCTTTTCCCGGCGATGGCTATGGGTTTTACTCTATACTATTTGAATAACGCTTTTGGCTTTGTGGAAGGAGCTACGGGACGCACCCCTCTTTTGGCGCCGCAGGCAAATGTAATGGCAACGGTTGTCAAAGGAGTAATGAACCACAATTTACCATGGTTGCCCATTATTGTCGGCGGGATGATTGCTTTTGCCGTCGAGTTGTTGGGCATCTCTTCTTTACCTTTTGCCATCGGGTTATATTTGCCTCTTTCTTTATCAACACCGATTATGGCCGGTGGATTGATAGCTTTTATTATTAAGAAATTTTCCAAAAAAGATGAAGCTAAGCTTAAAAATGAACAAGGTCTTTTATTTTCCTCGGGACTTGTGGCCGGGGACGCTTTAATCGGTGTCCTAGTGGCATTTTTTATCGGGAGCTGGGGAAGCTATGCCCATTTCTACGATGCCCACGACGGGATGATGAAAACTCTCACCGGCTCATGGGGTCCCTGGTTGTCTCTTGCTATGTTCATATTGCTAACACTGACCTTAGGTCATTTGGCTTATCGAGGCTTCGGCAAAAGAAAAGGACATTAATTGCCAAACCTAAATACAGCACGGAAAGCTAACATAGCTGGCCGCACAATAAAAAATATATTTCAAGGAAAACCCATCACGGTTTCCTTCGAGATTACCTACAACTGCAACGCCCGCTGCGAGCATTGCGATTTGGGCGATTACGTTAAAGAGCCACACACGGAACCAAAAGTTTTCGGTCAATGGATGGCCGATCTCAAACCGGCGGTCGCTCAAATTTCCGGTGGAGAACCGCTGTTAAGAAAAGACTTGCTTGACATCATCGGTGAAATGCGACGACGTGATCCGGTGGCAGTTTTTGTTATCACTACCAACGTTCAATTATTGAATGAAGAAAAATATTTACAACTTCGTGAGGCGGGTATTGACCAGTTTTCTTTATCTCTGGATTATCCCGATGAGCGTCATAATATCTTCCGCCATATGAAAAAAAATTTCGAACATATAAAAGAGCTGGTGCCTCAATTAGCTCGTTATGGCAACGATGATCTTATTTTAGCCTGTGTGGTTCAAAGTGATAATTTTCACGATTTACCGCGTATCGCCGAGTTAGCCAAAGAGTGGGGTAGCGGAGTAAATTTCAGTACCTATAATTCCCTGCGTACCGGTAATACCGATTATTTGGTAAACTCCGAAAATGATTTGAAAGAACTCCAAAAAATAGTCAATAAACTCATCGCTATGCAAAAAGACGGCTATCCCATTTTAACTTCACCCTGGACATTACAACAGATGATAAATTTTTTCAGAGACGGGGAAAAAGCAAATTGCCAAGCAGGTAAGCGCTTTTTAATTGTCAATCCGTGGGGAAAACTAACGCCCTGTGGAATGTTTCGCGATCATTATGATTCCCAAAAGGAACTGGTAAAAAAATTTTCCAACCATAACAAATGTGATAAATGTTTTACAGCCATAAGAGCCAACTCGGAAAAATCGCCTTACCGCTTGATGACCGATGCTTTACGAGCTATTCGCCATCGTTAAACATTAATCATAATTATCGGGGAAACTTTATATTTTGACATCATACTCCAAGTTTTTTAAGCTGTTGTTCTATGTCTTGTGGTGAGCGTAGAAGAATTTGTGATATATCTTTGATATCGGCTCTATACTGATATAGTTGTATAAGTTCCTCTTCTTCGTCTTTTGTCCAGGATTCAGGAGACTTTAAATAATTTTCATTCGGCTGATAAAACCTTTTATCCAGCATAGAATCGATTCTGTTATACACATCATAAAGAGCATCATAGATCAAATGTTTAACGATAAAATCATGAGCCATCTTGGCGGCATATTTTATGTCTTGGTAGTTTATCTGAGGGTATTTTTCAACTATCTGTTCGTTTGAAAATCCTTTTCCCAAAAGTTTCAAAATATCCAAGATACTTATATCGGTATCTCTTATTTTTAACCATTCATCCATAAATGTTTTTGTCCCCCATCATTATTCGCTCTCACCATCGACATTATCGATCGTCGCATATTTTTTTATGGGGAGCTAATTTGATAATATTTATTTAATTAGCCCCCTTTTCCCACCCTCTGCCTCGCTAACCCCCGTACTTTTTATTCTATTATAGTTTTCATTTTCTATCCCATTTCATAACTCATAATTGCTAACTTGGGACTATTTAATCTTCAGTTCTTTACTCGTTTTTTCTTAATCAAGTTTCGTACCCTATCTTTCGTTCGACCAAAAGATAAACAGGAGGGGTGACAAATACTGTCAGTATAAATTGTATGGTTATATTATTTTTTAGGGATTACATAACTCAACTTAAGCATTTTCACCAAAAGCTTGAAATAACAAACTCAATTCGCTATCTTTGGGTCTATTAAATTTTTAAACGAGGTAATTATGATCTTCGGAGCACACGAATCAATTGCCGGGGGTGTTTCCAACGCTATTGAGAGAGGCAAGAAAGCCACTTGCGATACTATCCAGATTTTCAATAAATCGAACAATCAATGGCGAGCCAAAAAATTAGAAGAAAAAGAGCTGGACAAATATTTTCAAGCCATAGAAGAAACCGGTGTAACGGTCGCTACTTCCCATACCAGCTATTTGATAAATATCGCTTCCCCCAACGAAGAGCTAAACCAAAAATCATACTATGCTCTTAAAGAAGAGATGGAACGATGTGAGCTTTTGAAAATTCCCAATCTGGTCATACATCCCGGTTCGCACACCGGTTCCGGCGAAGAAACGGGATTGAACAAAATCGCCGATAGCATCAACAAATTATTCGCTGAGCTTGACTCCCATAATCAGGTCAACCTTCTTTTGGAAACCACGGCTGGACAGGGGACTAATCTGGGGTATACTTTTGAACAGTTATCTTATATAATCGATAAAGTTGAGCATAACGAAAAACTGGGGGTATGTTTGGATACCTGCCACATCTTTGCCGCCGGTTATCCTCTTGTGGAACCAAAAGATTATAAAAAGACGATGGAAAAATTCGATGAAGTAATCGGTTTAGATAGATTAAAAATCATCCATATCAATGACAGTAAAAAGGAGTTTGGCTCTAAAAAAGACCGCCACGAACATATCGGTAAGGGATTTATCGGGCTTGATGGGTTTCGCAATATCGTCAATGATCGCCGGCTTAAGAAAATTCCTATGATTCTGGAAACTCCCAAAGGCGAAGATCTTGCCGAAGACATTGAGAATCTGAGAGTTTTAAGAAGCTTGATAAAAAAATAGATAAAGCGGTTGGAACTATTAGAGAGAATAATATCGTGACAGATTTCCTGAAAAGAAATAAAGGACCTCTTTTACTGTCTTTATTGGCCGTTTTCATACGAATTATTTACATCGTAGAGCTAAGTCATCATCCGGGCTTTAACATTCCCATGGTTGATGAAAAATGGCATTGGCTTTGGGCACACGATATTCTGGACAAATCGTTCTGGGGTGATACGGTTTATTTTCGGGCGCCTTTGTATCCCTATTTTTTAGCCTTTTTGGCGGCAATAACCAAAAGTTCTATCCTCTGGTCGAAAATATTACAAGTCCTTTTATGTGGCGGTACCGCCTACTTTCTCTATAAATTAGCAGATTCTCTTTTCAATAAATCAACAGCTATATTGGCAACTCTTATCTACGCTTTTTATGGCCCTTTCATTTTTTATGAAACGATGTTTTTAATTCCCGTTGTTTTTCTCTTTTTCCTCGTTTGGGGGATGTATCGCTTAATTGCCTATCAAAAATCAAGGTCTGTGAAAACATGGCTTTTCACCGGTTTTATTTTCGGATTGGCGGCTATATCTCGTCCCAATATTTTATTAATCATACCATTTTTTATGCTCTGGTTATTTTTTATTATTAATGAAAATAAAATATCCCTTAAAAGAATTAAATTACCGTTGGTACTTTTTATCGGAGTCATTCTTGCAATAATACCGGTGACTGTTCGCAACGCTGTTGTCACCGGCGAGTTCACGCTCATTTCTTCTCAGGGAGGAATTAATTTATATTTGGGAAACAATCCCCTTGCCACCGGTCTCACTATGTTGATGCCGGAAACAAATTTGGACATCTCCGTAAGCTGGCGACAGTTTGGCAAAGGAACCAAAGCAGTTGCTGAAAGAGAAGCAGGGAAAAAATTATAGGATGCTCAGGCA
>JAADHM010000020.1:6996-9899 GCA_013151855.1 FCB group bacterium
TGGACAGCTAAAGCCGTTAAATTCATCAAAGAAAATCCGGGGAAATTCCTCTCCCTTATCTGGCAGAAAATGGTCTATCTTCTATCGGGGTTTGAAAACAGCGACAATGCCGATATTTATTACCAAAGGACCAAATCGACTCTTTTTTCATTTCTTGTGTGGCATAAACTAATTTACTTTCCGTTTGGTCTTTTATTGCCCCTTACCTTCGTCGGTATTTACTTAAAACGAAATGACTTTAACAAACTTTTACCCGTCTATATCTTCTTAGTCGCTTATATACCATCTATCGTATTATTTTTAGTCACCGCTCGACACCGCTTACCCTTGATTCCTTTTATGATTATTATCGCCTCCGCCGGAATTGTGTCGCTGGTTAAAGAGAAAAAACAACCGAGGACAAAACAAATCATCGTCTCTTTGATTATATTTGTTATAACTTTATTGATTTTCAATCGCACCTACTATAACGAAGGCAGAGGGAGCGGCTATCAAATCCACTATAACAACGGTATCAAATATGAACAATTGAAAGATTATGTGAAGGCTGAAAAGGAATATAAATCGGCGGCTAATCTCAATCCTTTGTCACCGACTTTGTTAAACAATCTTGCTTACGTTCAATATCTGTTAAAAAAATACGAGCAAGCGGATAAAAATTACCATCGCGCTTTAAAATTAAAACCGAATTTTTCGCGCGCTTATAACAATTTGGGACTTTTAGTAGCTGCCAAAGGCAATCCTGATTCCGCTTTAAAATTATTTCAGAAAGCAGTAACGACTTTCAATCCCGCAATATATTCATCCGATGAATTGAGTAAAATATATTTAAACTTGGCAGATACTTATGATCAAACCCAGCATTTCGACTCTGCCGATATTTATTATCAAAAAGCTTTAAAAGCCGAGAAGCAGTACTACCAAGCCTACTTTGACGCTGCCGCTTTCTATGCTCGCCAAGGAAAATATAAATTGACCGATTCGCTTTATGCGGCGGGCAGGCATCTTCATGATCTGTCTGCCAGTGATCTTTTCAATTGGGGTTTATCACTTTTACAACGCCAACAATTTGCCGCCAGTGTGGGAATGATGTTTCGCGCTCTGAAACGCGATGATTCTTTATATCAGGCTTATTACTGTATTGCCGTAGGATATTATCAGCAAAATTATCCTATTGATTCGGTTAAAAAATATTTGGATTTATGTTTTCGATACAACCCTAATTACAGACCGGCTTTGGAACTTCAAAAAACACTATTGAAGAATAAATAAATCAATATTTTTGCCGTCTTTCGACCATATAGTTAGAGCCTTGTTTCATTTTGGTAGCTTTTTTTAAATCAGCCAACATCTTAGACATTTCCCCGACATGCTCAAACTTTCCATGGGAATTTATTATGACCGCTATCGATATGGTGAGAAGAGGAAACTGCTCTATTTCTCCTCTACGGTTGGTCGTCGTTATAAAACTACGTTCACGGTCTTCGGGTAAATAACGATAAGGAATCAAACAGTCAAAAGTTTCCAGCATTTTACCACAAATAAAATCAACCAAATCGGGAGGAATGACAAAAATGAAATCATCACCGGCGATATGTCCGACAAAACCCTCGCGACAGATATCGAAGACGACATCTTTAATGATACGGGCGGTAAGACGAATAACCTTATCACCGTAATAATAACCATAATAATCATTATAGGCTTTAAAATTATCCAAATCGGCATAACAGACGGCAAATTCAGCATCCATATTTATCTGGCGCGAGATTTCACTTTCGATAATATTGGGACCGGGAAGATGGGTTGAAGGATTTATCGATAAATCGCGTCGATTACGTTCTATTACTTTTTTTATTTTTACTTCCACTAATTTCTCGCGCCAATCACCATAAATAAAATCCTCGGCCCCTTTTTGGTAAGCGGCAATGACAATGTTTTCATCGGGACCGGGGTGAAATAAAATTATGGGAATGATAGCCAGAAAAACATTTTCCTTAACAGCTCGAACTAACTCAATCTCTTTTATGAACAACCCTTTCCCGCCAATAATAATGACATCAATGGGAAACCGCTGACAGATAATCAGCAAATCTTCCAAGCCCTCAAAAAAATGAAACGAAATTTTATTGTTTTTAAAAAATTGTTCCAGATAGATATCAATACTAAGGCTATCTTGCTTGAGAGCGAAATGGTAAACGGGCTTTCGGGGTAATTCAATGTTTTTTGGCCCTTGCCAATTCTCGAGGATGGTATTTTCTGTGCTCAGCAATTATATAATCCTGGTCTATGGTTGTATATATCTGTGTTGTAGATATATCGGCATGACCGAGCATTTCTTGCACTATTCTTAAATCAGCCCCGCCTTCCAAAAGATGAGTGGCAAAAGAATGGCGGAAAGTATGCGGAGTGATATTTTTGTCAATACCTGCTTTTTTAACGGTATTTTTGATTATCTTCCACATCCCCACACGGGAATATTTATCTCCTAACCTATTAGTAAATAACAAATTATTCTTAGATAGAAATTTCGAGGGAGGCTTTTGGCGAAGATATTTTTCAACCGCTTCTTTAGCATAAATTCCCATGGGCACGAGCCTTTGTTTGTTACCTTTGCCTAAAACCCGTATAAATCCCGCTTCAAATTCGATATCAGATAATTTTAAATTAATCAGTTCGGAAATTCGTAATCCGGAGCCGTAAAGAAGTTCGATAATGGCTCTGTTTCTGGCGCCTGCTGTTATTTTAGTATCGATAGCGTCAATAATTTTTTCGATTTCACCCGGAGTCAGATATGCCGGATGATAACGGACAATTTGGGGAGCGGCAAAAGGGGTAACGGGATTATCCTTTATAATTTGATTTTCTTTTAAAAAGAAAAAGAACTGTTTCAAAGATGAAAT
>JAADHM010000048.1 GCA_013151855.1 FCB group bacterium
GTACCTAATTAGCTTATCTCAAGGGGTAGGTCACCCGCAAATCTCATGTTTTTTCCCGATGAAATAAAAAAATCAAATTATTTTAAAATTGCTCTTGAATAATAAAAGAATATATATTTACAAAAAGTTGGAGAAAAAAATGGCTGAGAACGTAAAAAAGTTTAAAGAAGAACGGGAAAAGCTGAATAATTTAATTCTTTCCCGCGATAATCTTGATATCAAACGTTTTTTTGGTTTAGACAGTGCCGTTTATCGCGATGGCGCTTTAGATGCCAAGACAAAAGAATTGTTGGGTTTGGTAGCATCGTTGGTTTTGAGGTGTGATGATTGTATAACTTATCATATTATACAGGTAAAAGAGTTGAAAACTACTGACAATGAATTCGATGAAGTGATGTCGATTGGTTTAATCGTGGGTGGTTCTATTACCATTCCGCATATTAGAAGGGCTTATAAATTATGGGAAGAATTAAAAGACAAGCGTTAATGTTAGCCATATCTGTTTTAGTTTTTATTTTTGCCGTTTCCTCCTTGTATGCCGAGAGAACGAAAGAATTTGAGAGTCTTCTCAAGCGGTATCAAAAACAATATGATTTTATGAGCACCGATGACACCGTCTATACCTTTGAATCGGAGTTTAAATTTCCCGAAGGGTACCATCGGATAGATTCGACCAAGATGTCCGCTTATGCCAACTGGATATCTCATTTCCCTCTCTGGCATCGCTGGAAGCCGGTGGGGAAATGGGGAGGAGCCAAATATTATGAAGCTGACCAGATATCAAGAGCGGTTCATTTACCGTGGATCAATAAATCTTTTAAAGATTATAACATACCCATAAGACTATTAGCTGAGTTTCTTCTTTCTCAGCATCGTGAATTTGATTTGAAAATAATTCCCAAATCCGGTGATACTCTAACTTATGAAAAATGGTTAAATGGAAAACCGGCTTATACTTCTCGTCTGAAATTCTTTTTTAAACCGGCGCCCAAAAGGGATTCCAGCGTTAAAGAGTACTTTCAATATTTGGAGCTATGTAAACAGAATACGGATTATCGTAGTTTGACCTATAATTGTGATAAGGTTTCAGAAAATAATCTAAATCCCGGGGATATGTTGATAGCTTATGACAGTACCAACAGAAAAGGGCTTGTGTATATTATTTTAAATACTCTCATAAATAAGAAAAAGGAAAAGCTTTACGTAGTAGCTACGGGTTGTCCCCAAGCCTGTGATTTTCACATTCCTTTGATTAATAAAGACCGTGATTACCCTTGGTTGACGATTGAACAGGTCAAAAATTTGGTTTCCGGTATGCCTGTTTCCGGTTTTTTTCGTTTCAAGGTTATAAAAAAAATAAAATAGTTGTCACTTCTTTCATAATTTTCTAACTTAATTATAAATGGAATGAAATTAACTTTTCCACATAAATATTTTTTGAGGTAAAGAATACCGGACTTTTCAGAGGAGAGGCAACCCTTTTTGGAATTCAAGAAATTACATGATTGGCCGGAGAGTAAAATAGATGCCTTCAAAATCCAACAGGAGATGGCAGATAGGGTCGAAACTTTCGGTAATGTCAGTGATATAAAATTAATTGCCGCGGTTGATACCGCCTATGGTCATAATTCGGAAACAATCTATGCCGCTTCGGTGGTAGTTACTTTTCCTGAAATAGAAGTAATAGAAAAAACATTTCAATATGATAAGGTTAAATTTCCATACATCCCGGGACTCTTTTATTTCCGAGAAGGTTCGGTGATAATTAAGGCGTTGACTAAAATTCAAGCTGAGCCCGATATGCTTATAATTCACGGTCATGGCATCACTCACCCCAGACGTTGCGGAATGGCCAGCCATATAGGGATTGGTTTTAACAAGCCTACCATTGGTTGCGCCCGAAAACTTCTGGTTGGTTATCATCAACAGTTGCCTCTATCTAAGGGAAGTTTTCAAGCAATTATCATGAATAACAAAAAAGTAGGTTATGCTTTTCGAAGTAAAGATAAGGTTAAACCTATTTTTGTTTCTCCCGGACATTTATGTGCCGTAGATGAAGCGAAAGATATTATGGTTAAATGTCTTCGCGGATATCGCTTCCCGGAGCCACTCCGTTTGGCTCACCTTTTCGCCAATAAATATAAACGTCATATGGAGAAGAAAATAAATCTCGATAAGTAAGGTTTTATGGAAAAAAGTTAAAAACAGTTATGACGATATCCGAAGAATTGAAATCAAAAATCTTGTTAAATATAGAAAAAGGATTAAAACAACAGATTAAGTGGCGTCGTCACTTACATCAGTACCCGGAGCTTTCTTTCCAAGAATATCAAACCACCGCTTTTTTAAAAGATATTATCAAATACATGGGGTTGAGAATTATTCCCATAAAAATGGAGACCGGACTTCTGGCCGAATTAAAAGGGAAGTCTCCGGGACCAACGATCGCTATTCGCACCGATATTGATGCTTTACCAATAACGGAGCAAACGGATTTACCCTTTAAATCAAAAAATAAAGGTTGTATGCATGCTTGTGGCCATGATTTTCATGTGGCTGTCGTGCTGGGAGTGGCTTCGGTTCTCAAGAATATGAAAAATGATTTTCCCGGGCAGGTGCGGTTTATTTTTCAACCGGCCGAGGAAATGCCGCCGGGAGGAGCGCGTCCTATGATTGCCAACGGTGCTTTAAAAAATGTGGATATGATTTTAGGGTTGCATGTCGATCCTACCATTGGGGTGGGGAAAATTAGTCTTCGCGATGGAGTTGCTATGGCTTCGGTGACGGATTTTGATTTGATTATCAAAGGAAAAAGCGGACATGCCGCCCATCCTCATCGTTCTATCGATGCTATTGTCATCGCCGCTGAAATTGTTGGCTCTCTCCAAAAGATAGTATCACGAGAAATCGATCCCCTTGTACCTGTTGCCATTACCTTTGGTAAAATTGAAGGGGGTTATGCTCGTAACATCATCAGTGATTGGGTACGGTTAACCGGTACGGCTCGGACTCTTTCGACTAAAACAGCTAAAAAAATTCCCCGTTTGATAAAAAGAATTGCTACTTCTATATGTCAAGCTCACGGAGCAAAATTGGAAATGAAAATAATTGCCGATTACCCGGTATTAAGCAATCATAAAGAAGCCAATAAGCTACTCGCTCGTAATTTTGACCGATTCTTTGGCAAGAAAAACCGTTCGGTCACCACTCCCGTTTTAGGCGGAGAGGATTTTGCTTGTTATTTGGAAAAAACCGTGGGAGCTATGTTTCGTTTGGGCGTGAAAAATAAAAAGATAAAAGCCGATAAACCGTGGCACTCATCACAATTTGTCGGTGATGAACGCGCTATTTTTTATGGCACCTGCCTGTTGGTAGCAACGGTGATTGATTTTTTACAAAGCAGGAAACAATGAAATTCTATCGATGGGTGCTTTTGATTATGTCCCTTACGGTATTTTGGACCGGTAGTACTTATGCTTCTACGAATCAAGCCCAAATGATTACTTATGCTGATTTTTCAAAAATAAATTATATCACTTGTTCCATGAGCTATATATACTTTGCCACGACCGAGGGAATAATTAAATACGATAAGATGCAAAGTGAATGGAGAGAGCCTCTAACTGGTAGTGTGAATATTGGCAATGAAGATATTCGGCGTATTTGGAGCGATAATTTCGATGAAAAACTGTATATTGAAACTTCTCAAGGTTATTACGAGTATGACCTTCTTTTTAATCGTTGGTTTCCGATAAGTGAGATTCCTCAGATAGATAATAATTATATTCATATTAAGAGCCCAACGATTATGTATCCTCCCTTCGGTTACAATTACTCTTCCGATGGAACCCTTATCGATCCTTACGGGCGGAATTTTCATTTCAGCGATATTGTTGACGATCGCTCGGGTAATCTTTGGATAGGAATCTGGGGATTGGGGGGGGCAACTGCCGGGAGTGTTTCGCATATCATTGAATTACTTCCTTATGGCTTGTTACAAAATGATGTCAACACTATTTTTTATGACCACGGTTTACTCTTGGTTTCCGGTGATGTTTACAATAGTTATCGTAGCGGTATTACTATTTTTAATCCTGACAGTAACAGTTTTTCTTATATCGAATCGGGGATAAACAATGGTTTTCCGGCGGCCGATATTAACTGCTTGGGTGGAGATAAAAAATATATTTATGTCGGTACCAATCTTGGGCTTTTCTTTTTGAACCGTCAGACACAAGAAGTGGAACGAACTTTAACGGCACAGAGCGGCATTCCTGATGATGATGTTTTATGCTTAAAAGTAGTTGGAGATTCTGTTTTTGTGGGTACTCAAGAAGGGTTAGCTGTAATAGGGCAGGTGAATGACAGTATTCACATTAGCAATCCCCAACAGTTTGCCAATACTGCCATTTACGATTTTGAGACGACCGATTCAACTATCTGGATAGCTTCGGAGATAGGCGCTTTCCAGTTACATTTTAATTCCGGAAGGCTTCAAAAATATCTTGATCCCCGTAATATCATTTTTACTCGTGCTTATAGTGTAGAAAGATATAAAAATAATTTATGGCTTGCTTCTGATGATGGTATCGAGCGATTAAATTTAAAAACAGGACAAGTAAAACCTTTTCTTTCCCTTTACCAGAGGAGTAACCGTCGCTCTTTGGCTGTTAATGGTAAAATAGCTGTTGTTGCTACCAATAAGGGAATAACCATATATTTTCTTAAAAATAAAAAAAAATCGAGGGAGCGAGAGTTTACGGTTGATGACGGTTTGCCCTCTGCCCGAATTAATTCTTTATTGTTAGATGGGGATTACCTTTGGATTGGAACGGATAAGGGACTTACCCGTTTCTTGTGGAATGATCCCGACCGCGTTGATTAAAATTTAAAGGTTAGAGTTTATAAGTTGCTCCCGAAGGTGATATTTGTTATCATTTTGTCAATAAAATAAGGCTTGGGAAGTAATGGCGAAAATTTTTGAAAATTTCTGGTTGAAAATGATTGCTTTGATTTTGGGGCTGTTGTTATGGTTTCATGTTGCTACGGAAAAAGTTTACAATTACCAGATGTGGCTTCCGGTATCAAAAATAGTTTTGGCTAAGGATCTTGCTTTATATCAAAACCCACCGGAATCTATTATGGCCGTGGTGTCGGCAACAGGCAAACAACTGATGCGAAAAAAGTGGCGCCGAAGAGGCGTTAAAATTGTCGCCGACCAATTTAAAACCGGTCATTACAAATTAAAATTGAATACTTCCAATACTTTTTTGTCTCTCCCTGCCACGGCAGTTACTTTGGTGGATGTCGTATCTCCGACCACTATTGATTTGGCTATCGATCGTTTTTCTAAAAAAAAGGTTAAAGTCAATCCCAATATTATAACGGAACCTGACGAAGGTTATACCGTTAGTTCCATTTCACCACCGGTTCCTAAGGAAGTTACGCTCTATGGCCCTTATAATATCATAAGAAAGTATTCTCAAGTTTATACTCAAAGAAAAGAACTCGCGGGCTTAAGAAATAATTTAAGCTTAACGTTACCACTCGCTTTACCTGTCGGTTACGGATTGAGCATATCCCCCGACTCTGTGCGGTTAAGTATTGAAGTGGTGCCGGTAAAAACGCGCATATTCGAAAATGTTCCGGTGGTAGTTTATAATGTCCCCGCTCAAAAGACGGTTACTCCCGAACCGAGCAGTATCAATATCGAGCTGACCGGTCCCCCCTCGGAAATTGATTTGCTGAATAAAAATGCTTTGATCGCATCCGTTGATTATCATAAAATTGATTCCCTTGGGAGAGCTTCCATAACCATCAATTGTCCTTCAAAATTTAAAGTCAAAAAGTATTCGCCCGATTCAGTGAGAATGATTGTCCAATAGTTATGTTTACTTTAGGTATTGAAACCTCCTGCGATGAAACTTCCGTTGCCATAGTTCGTGACGGACACGAGATATTGTCCAACGTTATTTTATCACAGACTATCCATAGTAAATATGGCGGGGTGGTGCCCGAGGTTGCCAGTCGGGCACATTTGAAAACAATAATTCCCATTTATCATAAAGCTCTGCAAGAGGCTAAAGTTACTATCGATGACATAGATTTGATTGCCGCTACCATGGGGCCCGGTCTCGTCGGTCCTCTTTTGGTGGGGCTCTCTTTTGCCAAAGGATTGGCTTTTGCCAAAGACATTCCCTTTATTCCCGTCAATCATACCGAAGGACACTTGACCGCTAATATTTTGGAGCATCCCGATCTTGATAATCATCATTTGAGTTTAATTGTTTCGGGAGGGCATACCCTTTTGGTGGAAGTAATGGAGTTTGGTCGTTATAAGATTTTGGGGCAAACAAAAGATGATGCCGCCGGAGAGGCTTTTGACAAAGTGGCTAAAGTTATGGGCTTGGGTTATCCGGGAGGGGCGAAGTTGGATAAATTGGCACAGTCCGGCAACGCCCGATATTTTAAATTCCCAAGAGCAATTCTCAACGATGACAGTTATATGTTTTCCTATTCCGGTTTGAAGACAGCGGTAGCATTGTATATTGAGAAGCTTTCCGCCGAAGAATTTGAAAAACATAAGGCTGATATTGCCGCTTCCTTTCAAGAGGCGGCGGTGGAAGTATTGGTAAAAAAAACTCTTCGGGCGGTACGGGATAAAAATATAAGAGATATAACTATTTCCGGTGGTGTGGCGGCTAACAGCCGCTTGAGGTCGATGTTTCAGGAGAAAATAAAAGGGAGCAAGTTTCGGTTGTTTTATCCTTCTTTGGAATTGTGTACCGATAATGCCGCGATGATTGCTGCGGTAGGGTATTTCCGTTATCAAAAAGACGGAGCCGGGGAACTGATTGCCAATGCCGTGCCTAACCTTAGATTGGATGAGATATGATTTTCATAATAAGAATATTTCTATAACCCACCGCAAGCGGATGGGGTACCAGTTGAATTATATTT
>JAADHM010000104.1 GCA_013151855.1 FCB group bacterium
ATTCGACCAATAATATCGATCCCTCGGCCTTTGGCAATGGGTGGCAAAATGTTGACCCCAATAACTTACCGACAACATTAACCGTTGGTACGGTGGGACAGAACCAGACAGCAATTTTTCTGGGAGGAAAAGTAATCCCATCGGTTGACCAAAAAGCCGGAGCTTATAGTGGGGATATTATTGCTACCGTTGCTTATAACGGTACATAAAATAACCGCAGCCACTCACACTTAAAAAAGGAGAGTAATACTCTCCTTTTTTTACGCCCCACAATCCATTCATTTACAATGCCTTACGTTAATTCCATACAATTATATATAGCATTCAAAAACATTTTTTTCCTATAGCGAATTCGCAGTGGCAAACATTTTATTTTGAAACAATAATATGGCATTTTTTCTATGGCATAATGCTAACAAAGTAAAAAAATGCTGTTTTTTGCAATAAATTTTCTCTAAAACTGTTAAGAATTTGAACTGTATGACGATTAAACAATCAGGTAAAAAAATAAACAATAATATAATAATCATGAACCTAAGATTGGAGAAAGGCATGAACCTAAGATTGGAGAAAGGTATGAAAACACACAAAAAGAGGAAGATATCCTCCTTATTGCCTACGGGATTCAAGGTCATTGCCTTGATATTTTCGTTGGCAATGATTATGTTCTCATCAGCTCTGGCTCAGGATGTTGCTGTAGGTCAAGCAACCGCTACGGTTCAAACCCCCCTTACGGTGACAGCCACCGCAGCACTCGCCTTTGGAACTGTTTTTCAAGGGGTCCCGAAGTCAGTTGCTGTTAACTCTGCCAACGCCGGCGTTTTTACCATAACCGGTCAAGCCGGTACGGGAATTTCTGTCTATTTACAATTGCCTGATTACATGTCAACTTCAAGTGGTGATGATAGGATGGTTATTGCTTTTAGCTCTACCGATTGTTCGATAGATACCACCGGCATTGTCGATCCCACCGGAGCCATAGTCGGTTGGGTTGGCACTAATCCCTATTCCCTGCCTGCCACGGTTACTGTAAGCGGTGCCGGAGCTTCCAGTGCAATTTTTCTTGGCGGTTCTGTTAATCCTTCCGTTGACCAAGCTGCCGGAGCTTATACCGCCGATATCATTTTAACCGTTGCCTACAATGGAACATAAGAAATCTTAGAAGAGAATAGTTAACAAGGAGGGTTTATCCCTCAAGGATGTTATTTTAAAAATTGAATAAAAGGAAATCAAGATGTTTAACCAATCAAAAGTTAATTTCAGCCGGGTTCTCATTACTGCTCTTGCCTTGGCATTATTTATGATTCCTTCCGCAGTAATGTCTCAGGATGTTGCCAACGGTCAAGCCACGGCAACGGTGCAAACACCTCTTACCGTTACCGCCACGGCGGCTCTTGCCTTTGGAACTGTTTTTCAAGGCGTTGCCAAATCAGTCGCGGTTAACGATGCTGCTGCCGGCGTTTTTACCATAACCGGCCAAGGGGGTACAGGAATTTCTGTCTATTTACAATTGCCCGATTATATGTCCACTGCTACCGGTGATGATCGGATGGTCATTGCTTTTAGCTCTACCGATTGTTCGATAGATACTACCGGTGTTGTCGATCCTACCGGAACCATTGTCGGTTGGACAGGAATCAACCCCTATTCTCTGCCTGCTACCGTAACCGTTAGTGGCGGCGGAGCTTCCAGTGCTATCTTTCTTGGCGGTTCTGTTAATCCTTCCGTTGACCAAGCTGCCGGAGCATATACCGCCGATATTATTTTAACTGTTGCCTACAATGGTTCATAGGAAATGAAAGGTTGACAAATTTTTTAGAAATGAAATAACTTGTTTTTATCGAAACCGGCATAGGATAGTCGGTTGATAAAAACAAACCTTCAACATAGGACAGTTATGAAAATGTTTACATCACTTGAAATCCCTGCTTCTCGAAACAAAACCTGGCGGGGATTTTTTATCATTTTGGTGCTTTTAGCACTACCGCTTGTTGATGTTTTGGCGGGAGTTTTGGTGGCTCCTTCGGTGGTTATTCTTTCCGATAAAAACCGAACCGGCCGCTTGAACTTACAAAACCCAAGCAACACTCCCAAAGAAGTAGGTATCAGCTTCAGTTTTGGCATTCCCGAATCGGATAGTCTGGGCAATGTCAATATTCACCTTCAGGATTCTGCGGTCACCGACCCCCGCTCAGCTTTGGGCTGGATAAAAGCGTTCCCGCGGAAACTGATTATACCGGCTAACGGTTCGCAAATTGTTCGTTTTGTTGCCAATCCACCCAAGAATCTAACCGATGGTGAATACTGGGCAAGAATCGTGGTAGAATCGCAAGAAGGGGCAACTTCCATTCCTATGGCGACAAAAGGGGATAAAATCACTACCAAACTAAATATGATTATGCGTACCGCGGTAATGATAAAATATCGCACCGGGGATTTGGTCGCCGCTTTAAAGCTCAATGATGCCCAAGCAAAAAAGAAAGATTCCCTCATCAATGTTTTGGTGGATTTAAGCAACGAAGGCAATGTGTCTTATATCGGTCTGCTTAAATGCCGACTGGTAGATGCCGACGGAAAAGAAATCAGCAAGAACAAAATCCAACTGGCGGTTTATCACGACCTTAAAAGAAGTATGACGCTACCCTTAAAAGAAGGCAATTACAAAAAACCTTACAAGGTTGAAGTTACTATTACCAATAAGGGGCGCAAGGACATTCCCGTAGATGAAATGGTCTTTGGGAACGATATTTCCTACACGATGACTCTCAATAACTGACTGAGATAAAACGATGAACAAAGTTGCCTTTAAGATCATAATTGTTATTATCCTGCTCTTTACGGGGTTATTTGTATCAACAATCACTTTAGCAGAACCTTTAGAAAACTCCGCTAAAAATTTTGAAGAGATTGTGGTCAATTTCGATGTTCCCAAATTGATAAATAAAGATATTTTTGTACAATACGATGGCAACACTGTTTATCTACCCTTAGTGGAAGTTTTCAGTCTTTTGGATATTAATGTCAAAGCTGATATGAACCAGAGGACTTTCTCCGGCTTTTTTATTTCAAAAAATAAAAAATACAAATTTGATTTAAAAAATTACAAAATCACTGTCTTTAGTAAAGAGTACGCCTATCTTTCCTCCGATTATTTTCTTGGCGCCAATGATCTCTACGTAAAAATAGATTTGTTTAAAAAACTGTTTAATCTCGATTTGACTTTTAATTTCTCTTTATTGCGTGTTTTTGCCCCTCTTAATAAAGATTTTCCCGCTTATCAAAAACTTCAGCGAAAAATTGCCCGCGAAAGACTAAAAAAGAAAACCGCTTCCTTAAAAGATGTTATCAGTGTTCCCCCTAAGCGGGAATATCTTAACGGCGGTTCTGCTGATTGGGTTATTTCCACCAACCCGTGGGGAGGCAGAAATAAACATTATTACAATCTCGCTTTGGGAGGATTATTGATGGGCGGTGATATGGAATTTACTTTGGGAGGCAGTACCGATAACTATTTCGACCGTAACCAGTTCAATTACAAATGGCACTACTTTTTTGATAAAAACAAATACTTAACTCAAGCCGATATTGGTAAAATCAATACCGTGGGTTCCTTGGGGCGTCCTCTCAAAGGTGTTATGGTGACTAACAGACCTCAGGTAAGACGTAAATTTTTCCAAACCATCAATATCAACGACTATCTTGGCACGGGTTGGGAAGTTGAACTCTATGTTGACAACAAACTTACCGATTATACAACGACCGGTAAAAATGGATTTTACAATTTCAATACGGATATTTTTTACGGTGCTTCCAATGTTGAATTAAAAATGTATGGTCCCAACGGCGAATACCGCACTCAAGAAAAAATAATAAGAGTACCATATAATTTAATCCCCAAAAAAACTATCGAGTACTCTGTTGCCGCGGGACAAGGGGAAATGAATCAAGAAAAAGGAACATACCTACAGGCTAACAGCTATTATGGCCTTTTAAACAGTCTGACCATGGGATTGAATTTTGATATCCCCATTACCCATGAAAGTGAAGAAAAACCCTTGGCCGGATTGGACGCCACTTATCAAATGTTTACCAATTTGACCATAAATAGCTCCCTCACCCCCAATTACGCTCTTAAAGGAAGATTGAATTTCAGCTATCCGTCTATAATTAATATAAACACCGGCTACAGCTATTATTTTGAAAATGAAATCAGAAATCCCATCGGAAAAATTTATGGCATAAACTTTTCCGCTTCCTCACCGCTTAAAGTCGGACATCGCTATTTGGGATTACGATATTACATATCTTTGGATAAATATCAAACTTTCGTAGCAACCAATATGAATTACGGGTTTAACTTTTCTTTTTATCCTTTCTACTTAACTTATATAGGACAATACAAAAAGACCAATATTGCTTATCAAAGCAGCAATAATATCTCCAGTCAAATACTTCTGTCCGCTCACTTTTATCGTTCTATAAGACCTCAATTCCGCATTGATTACGACCACACCGACCATCAAGTTTCAAAGTACGGAGCCTATTTGGCACAAAGAATTTTTCGTTCCGGACAACTTTCTCTATCTATGGAACGAAATATTATTTCCAAATCCAATACCATAATGCTCAACTTTAATTGGCTAAGTGCTTTTGCCGATATTACTTCACGAATGGTGCGGAGTAATCGTTCCATGTCAATGAACCAGATGTTTAAAGGATCCGTTCGCTACGACCGTGAAGCCCATCAATTCCAATTTGACCGCCGAAGAAGTGTCGGTTATGGTGTTGCCGTAGTGAGGCCGTTTTTAGATCACAATTACAATGGTGTCATGGATGAAGGCGAAAAGTATATCCCCGGACTCCGAGCCAAAATAAACGGTGCTCGTATAAATTTGAGAGGGGATAAAAAAGAATACTACTATACCGGTTTAAGACCGTACGACGATTACACCGTTCAAATTGATCAATACAGCCTCGATAATCCCATGCTTAAACCGACTCATGAAAATTATCGAGTTAAAATAGAACCCAATATCGTTACGGCCATTCAAGTCCCTATCGTTACCACCAGTGAAATCTCCGGACAGGTAAAACGACTGGTCGGTCATGTAAAAGCGGGTATCGGTGGTATTAGAGTGAACCTGATAGATCTTTCCAAAGAAACCATAATAGAGCTGACAACTTTCAACAGTGGTGACTATTACTATCTGGGATTGGTGCCGGGTACTTACAGGGCATATATAGATTCGGATATTTTATCCAAATACGGCTACCAATGTACGCCAAAATCGATTAAATTCGAAGTCAAGCCGGTAGAGGGAGGAGTAACGATAGAAAATATTGATTTTCTCTTATCGCCTGCCAATGCCGATACTACTGCTACGCAACAGTAAATACTCTCAAACGTTAATTGAAAATTTTATTGTAAATAAAGTAAATATGAATATGATTTTTACTTTAATTGCTTAGGTGTAATCGTGCCAGGTTTGAAATTGCTCTCTCTCCAATGGCTGGGGCATTTTAAAATTATCAATATATTTATCAAATAATAATTGAGTGGAGAGGATACCGATAAAAGCCATATTATCCCGAAAAGAAAGATGATTATTAGCCATGCGGGTACATTTTTTAACCAACCGCATAACCGCTTGAGAATTAAAAATTCCCGCCCTATTGACAGCATTTTCTGACAGAAGCTCTTTCACATACGAAGGAGAATCCTCTTGCACAAAGCTGTTGGCATCCGGCGCCATATAAGGCTGTTTAACACGTGCCAAAATATTGGGAGGAAGCTCTTTTTCCATCGCTTTTTTTAAAATAAATTTTTCATTCAATCCTAAAATCTTATATCCGGGGGGAATCGTAGCCGCAAATTCAACAACCCGATGGTCTAAAAAAGGAAAACGGCATTCCACGGAATTAGCCGAGGCTACCCGATCCCCCTGCGAAGACAAAATATATCCGGCTAAAAGCGACTTGGCTTCGACAAATTGAGCTTTTGCCAAATGATGCCAGCGCTCGAAGTTCTCGGGTAAATCTTTTCCGAAGGAAGGCAAAGAGCTATAATCTCGTAAGGCGTTTTTAACTTCCGTACTGAAGAAGGCTTTTATTTTGGAAACCGTGTTCATTCTGGGGATATGGGAGAAATAGTATTTATCCGTATCAGATAAACCCGCTTTATAAAAAGCCTCCAAATAGGCACCGGTCTGCGCTCCGGATACCGGCAAAGTGGGATAAAGTTTTTTTAACAAAAGAGGACGCCAGACGGAATTCGGATTTTTAGACCAAAAATAGCGGATAAGGGTTTCTTTAAAAATATCATAACCGCCTAAAATTTCATCCGAACCTTCACCGGTAAGCACCACCTTAAAATGATTCTGCCGCACCAGACCCGAAAGAAGCATCAAAGGCGTGGGAGCGGTGCGGACAATAGGTCGCTCCGTATGCCAGATAACCTGCGGAAAATTCTCGGCAATGTCTTCATAAGTACACATAATTTTATGATGATTAGTGCCCAAAAAAGATGCCATCTGGTCTTGGTAAGCTGATTCATCATAAGCTTTATCCTTAAAAGCGATGGAAAATGTTTCCAAACGAGTTTTGGTGAAGTTTTTTATTAAAGCCGTCGTTACCGATGAATCCAAACCACCGGAAAGATAAGCTCCCACGGGAACATCCGCCCGCAGTCTCAAGCGCACCGCATCGACTAAAAGTTCATGGAGTTTTTCCGCCCACCAAGAAACGGATTTGGATTTACCGAATCTTTCGGGAAAGTTCATCGACCAGTAACGACTTGATTCTATGCGACCATCTCTGATTTCCAGATAACATCCCGCTTCCAACTCGTTGATATTGACAAATGAAGTCCGCGGAGGAGCGCAGGTCCACCAGGTAAAAATCTCATCCAAACCGGCATAATTAATTTGTCGGGGAATCTTCGGGTCGCAGAAAATGGATTTGATTTCCGAGGCAAAGTAAAAACGCTTGTTAAAAACGGTGTAAAATACCGGTTTAATGCCCAAGCGGTCGCGAGCGATAAAAAGGGTTTCATCCTTTTTGTCATAAATAGCAAAAGCAAATTGCCCATTAAAATATCGCAAACACTCTTTGCCCCATTCTTCATAAGCATTGATGATAACCTCAGTATCGGAGTGGGTACGAAAGTTATGCCCTTTTTTTTCAAGTTCTTGACGCAGCTCTAAATAATTATAGACCTCGCCGTTATATGTTATCCACAGAGTTCCATCTTCATTACAAAGAGGTTGGGAACCGGTGGTAAGGTCGATAATGGAAAGACGCGCTTGACCGAGAACACACTTATTATCGAAATAAACGCCGAACTCATCGGGTCCGCGGTGGCGAATAATCTTTACCATTCGACCGATAAGCTCTCGGTCGGGCTTTTTGTTACCTTCTAATTGAAAAT
>JAADHM010000084.1 GCA_013151855.1 FCB group bacterium
AGCTTTAGGCGCTATTATCGCATTGGTCTTTATTGTTTCTTTTGCCGTTAAAATTACCAAAGGTGTGGCCAAAACAGTTACCTCTCCAAGTTATTCGGTGCGTCTTCAAGTTGTTAACGGCAGCGGTAAAAAAGGAGTATCTAAAACGATAAAAAGTTATTTGGCCAATTACCACAATAAGGACTTAACTATCAAGGTCGTAGAAACTGATAATTTTAATATTAAAGATGTTTCCCGTTCCTTTATTATTGCTCGTGAAAGAGATAAAAAAGCTGCCGTGATATTAGCTAAAAAATTAGGTTTGGATTATGCCCATATCACTTATAAACCTTTGGAAAATAATTACCGTTTGGTATCGGCAACATTGGTTTTAGGTAAAGATTATAATAATATAAAACTTGCGGAAAATATTAAAAAGGAGTAAAAGAAAAAAGAATTGAAGAAATTATCTGCTCTCGCTTTAGCTCGTAAAGCCGGGCTGTTGGCTTTTTCCAAAAAAGGCTTTGATGTAAAAATCCTGAAAATTAAATCCCTTTCATCGGTTTCTGATTACTTTGTTATTGTGTCAGGGGAAGCTGATATTCATGTTAAAGCAATTGGTAATGCTATCTATGACGGACTGATCGAAGAAGGTTATAAACCTTTTCATAAAGAAGGAATGAAAGAAGGAAATTGGATATTGTTGGATTATATTGATGTGGTGGTTCATATTTTTTATGAACCGACCCGTCACTATTATGCTTTGGAAAAGCTGTGGGGAGACGCCCCCATAGAAGAATTGACTGACCAATAAAATAAATTGTAGATAAACAAATTTAATATAAAGGTGAATAAAAATGGCTACGGAATTGAGTGATCTCAAAACAAAAACTATTGCTGACTTATTAAAGATAGCTGAAAGTAAAGATATTCCCGGGGTATCGGGACTTCGCAAATCAGAGTTGATTTATAAAATTATGGAACATACCTCTTCGGAGAACGGTATGATTCTTGCCGAAGGGGTCCTTGATATTTTAGAAGAAGGTTACGGGTTTTTACGTTCTCCGGGATATAATTATTTGCCGGGGCAGGATGATATTTATGTCTCACCTTCCCAAATCAAACGTTTTGATTTAAAAACCGGTGATATTATTTCGGGGCAAGTGCGTCCTCCCAAAGATAATGAGCGTTATTTTGCCCTTTTAAAAATAGAATCGGTTACTTATGATGATCCTGAGGTAGCCAAACACAAAACTCTTTTTGACAACCTTACTCCTTTATATCCTGACGAACCATTCGAATTGGAAATTGACCCGGAAGAATTAACCACCCGTATTATCGACTTGATGTGTCCCATCGGAAAAGGACAGCGCGCTTTAATTACTTCTCCTCCCAAGGCGGGGAAGACCATAATTCTTCAAAAGATTGCGCAATCTATTGCTGCCAATTACCCGGAAGTAAAACTGATAGTGTTGTTAATTGATGAACGGCCCGAAGAAGTTACGGATATGCGTCGTTCGGTAAAAGGAGAGGTGGTATCTTCTACTTTCGACGAACCGGCAGAACGGCATGTTCAGGTGGCTAATATGGTTTTGGAAAAATCAAAGAGATTGACAGAGCACGGGCACGATGTGGTTATTCTTTTGGATTCTATCACGCGGTTGGCCAGAGCGCATAACTCGGTCATTCCTCATTCGGGTAAAATTCTCTCTGGCGGAGTTGATTCCAATGCTTTGCATAAACCGAAACGATTTTTTGGGGCGGCACGTAACATTGAAGAAGGCGGTTCGCTTACTATTATCGCTACGGCATTAATTGAAACCGGTTCCAGGATGGATGAGGTTATTTTTGAAGAATTTAAGGGAACCGGTAATATGGAACTGGTGCTTGATCGCCGTTTATCCGATCGTCGTATCTTTCCGGCTATGGATATCAATCGTTCCTCCACACGGAAAGAGGAACTGTTGTTGGATGAAGAAACCTTGAATAAAGTGTGGATTCTTAGAAAATTCTTAGCCGAGATGAACCCTATCGAGGCTATGGAATTTCTTTTAGACCGCTTGAAAAAGACAAAAAATAACAAAAAGTTCTTGGCTTCCATGAAAGATTAAAATAAAACACTTATTTTTGATAAGTACATAGCTTGGGAAGAATAATATTGTCTAAAAAAAACAGCGGCCAATTTATATTTGTAGCCGCTGCTTTTTTTTTAAGTGTTTAAGCAATAGATTATTGGCAGGGTTTTAGTGCTGGACCTTGAGGTTCCCCAAAAGCATAATTGATCATATATAAGATATCACTGGCATTAATAGTTCCGGAACCATCGACATCGGCTTCTTTCGGGCATGATAATGGGAAATTTTGGAAGTTTTTAAAAGACCAATTAATAAGATAAATAATATCATTAGCATTAAAAATATCATTGGGATCATTATCGGCATTTCCTCTAAGCCCCACACAACAGCAAGAATCGCCAATTCCATCATTATTAGCATCTTCTTGATAGGGATTATAGACATAAGGACAGTTATCAATACTATCGGCAATACCATCATTGTCGGAATCTGTGATAGTTGTGAGATTGGTAAAATGAAGGAAGATACTGGTGTCGGGGTTTCCGCTGGTTCGATATTCCCAGATAGCTTTGGATCCTTTTTCCGTTAACGTGCTGGTTCGATACTCATTGACTACCTTATCATCGGGAACTAAACTGACAATCTGGGGCGGACTCCAATTTGCTCCGGCATCATAGGAAAGGGAGGTAAATAAAGTATCTCCGCTTACATAAGTGCATCGGAAAGTAGTCCCGGATACGTAGGATACCTGAGGGTAGCGTTCATTATTAGTCGTTGCCGCTACTGTGGATATGGCCAAGTTAGACAAATCGGAATCTGAAGTATACCAACAAATAATGTCACGATCATTGCCGACGTTTTCATTCCAATATTCCGTTAAAATAACTACGTTGCCATTATTAGCCGCCACTACGGGATATTGGCTATGTTCTTTGGCACCGCCAGGCATCAAAATCCAGCCATTGGGATCCAGATTCCAATTATCGGTAAAGTCCTGACGAATCAGTAATTCCCATGTCAAGGAATCCGGGTCGTACCAGTCATATACGGAATATCCTTTGTGCGTTATTTTATCTATACAAGCATCGGTAGTGGCACATCCGTTAACACCGCTAAACCAGCTAATAGTGGCTTGACCATCGGCGGTAGTGGGGTAGCAGATATGGGGGGCATCCACTAAAGCCGGATCGTTAGGTTGCGGATAGGTGCTGCTATGGACCATGGAAATAAAACCCCATTGCCAACTGGCGAGTCCATTGTCGGTAGCGATAGCAGCCATTTTTAAATCATGCCAACCATAAGAACTCCAATCCCAATAAGATAAAACCCAACTGGCGATATCGGTGGGATTCATTATCTCTAACAAATAGGTGCGGGCTCCGTTACTTTCACCGGCAGGTCCTACCAAGGTTCCGTAAAAAACGGTGTCATTCCCCCAATATTTAATGGAAGGATAGATGGGATTTCCGTTAAAGCTAAATGAACCTGACATGGGAAAGGTAACACCATCATCATTAGAGCCGCTCCAGATAAGAGTGGTATCTGCTCTTCTATCTTCGTAACCCAACATTAAATTACCATTACCAGCATCGGCAAGAGATGGATGTACCGTGGAGGAGTCGGTAAGGTGCGGAATGGGAGTGCCACTGACGTCTATTTGGTAATCACCGGAAGCTCCGTTTTCCCCATCGATGACAATATAATAAATATTACCCGGATACATGGGTACCTGAGTAAGTTTGGAACGGGGTAATCCGCAAGATACGTCAAAGCGGTTGCATGCTACTACGTTGGTACTGTCATTTTCATATACCCAGAGATGAGTGTAGTAGTTAGACCCGCAAAGACTGATATCCACATATTCATCTATCGTCGGTGAATATGAATAGACTACATCGGGAGCATTACCGGTAAAACTGGTACAGCTTTCATCGTAATTATCCACATAGCCGGTAGTATGGCCGGTATCGCTAAAAGGAAGGCTGGGAATAGGGGTCGCTGAAGCGATATCTTCTCCGCCTTGCAAGTTGGTTGTTTGAGTGCTTGTCAAAGGTGTCGCAAGTGGAGTAACTTTTTCGAATTTGGCATTAATAACGAGCTTTTGGATTTTGGGATTTAAGCTGCGAGCTTTTAAATTATTAAAGGTTAAGTTCTTGAAATTGTGCTGATAATTATCATTGGGAAAGTTATTGGTGGTGACTTTTTTTACCGAAGATTCCCCTACTACTTGAGTAATAAAAACAAAAGTAATTAATGTAAAAATAGTCATTATAACGTTAGAATAACGGCTGTTTTTCATAAGTCCTCCATTTATCACCGTTGTTATTTTTAGCTAAACATTTTGGTTTTGTTCATAAGGATAAGTCATATTATCATAGGCAAAGGACGATTGTAAAATAATAATATCCATTGATTTCTATCTTATGAATAAAACTTACCTATAAAAATCTATTTATAATTTTGTCGGCGGTTTATGTAAAGTTGTTTAGCTTTGGTTGGAATAATATCTGATAAAATAGGGTCTTAAAGTCATTTGATGACTCTATCTTAACGAAGATTTGCCTAAAATTATTCCTAAATTATGGTTTATCGCTTTTATAAGAATAAAGGATTAGATAATTTAAAATAGATATAAGAAACTGTCTTTTTTGTATTTTATGATTTTTTTACAGGTGACAATTTTATGGACAAGACACAGGTAGCGGACCGCCCAAAAAAGCGTAATTAGCTAAATAAATAATGTCACTAATGTTAATTTCACCATCAGCATTGACATCAGCCTCCTCAAAACATTTGGGGGGAGGACTTTCCAAAAAGGCAAAATTTATCAAATAGATAATATCATTAATGTTGATTTTATTTTGAGAATCACCATTAACATTTCCTCTAATCCCCACACAACAACCACCAGTGCCAAAATTTTGCCAGAAACCGGCATTTAAATTATAATTCGTTGACGTACTTATTCCCACCGCCGCTTGCCCCACAGAGCCAGCTAAAGCATAATTAGTAGAACTGCTCTTAGTGCTCCCCGAAGAAATTTCCTGCCAGTTGTTTTGTTTCCCTTGTATAGCGAGGGAAAAAACACTGAAAAAGGTTAGAAGGGAAAAAAGATACCACTCAAATTTTTTAAAGTAGAAGATTTTTCTTGTCATTGTATTTATCTTTTCGGTAATAATAACTTTTTATATATAATAATATAACCTGTAATCTTATTTAATCTATGAAAAAAATCGAATATATACTTTAAAAGAATTGTGGGTAATTCGTGCTAAATTCCGTTAAACAATTAATTTTCTTGTATTAATGGGTAGAATATGTATATTTTTTATATGAGGAGGTTTCCCATGAAAAAGTTTATATTGGTAGCAATCATAGTCTATTTGATATTTGCTATTGTAATTCAAACAGAAGCATTTGATGGAAAGCGTGACGGGTTTGTATTAGGATTTGGGCTGGGAGCTGGGAAAGTATATTTTTCTAAAGAGAACCACACAGGCTTGAGTACTGATTTTAAGATTGGAGCAGGTGTCTCGAAGCATGTAGTGTTATTCTGGGCTAATCAGTTCATCTGGTACTCCGGTCTTACTTATTATCGTTTGAATGGTATTGGTGGAGCTTACTATTTTAAGCCGTCCTCGCCATCCTTATATTTTACTGGTGCGATTGGACTTGCAACTTTAGGAACGATTGATCCAGTTAAATTTCGTAGCGATGGAATAAGCAAGTTTGGTATGGGGTTTGGTGTTGGGTATGAGTTTTCTAAAAATTACAGCTTTGAAGCTAACTATTTAACCGAACCAGATGCTACTGGGATAAAGATTACTATCAACGGCTTAGCCTACTAATTATTTTTATAATACAAAATAGGTTGATAAGCGTTGATTTTTCTCGATTAAATTAGATATGCTGATGTTGTTGAAAGTTATTTAGTATCACCACAAAAGTCCTAAGTTTAAAGATTTAGGTCTTTCCTGAGTTGGGTCGGATCTTGTTCGCCTGCGACGAATGTGAACTGACCGGTGTAATATTAACCAATCTATCCAATATCTACCAATCTGCCGGGTCACACCCCTTCGGGGCAAGACCCGACAGAACGAAGTAATCACCCACCCCAAAGGGAATGGGGCACTATGCCAGTAATTCTTTTTTAAAGTTTCTACCAAAAGTAGACTTTTGGACTTATTAGATGTCAAGGAAAAAATTAAAATTGTTTTGGATTGTCTATGTTTGATAGTAGGCTTTAAAATATTTTAGGCTGAGCGAGAAAATAAATGGTACTGTTTATTTTATTGTGTTCTCTTTAACGACAGAGACCTCGCCGCTGGAGAGAGGAATTAACTTTTTGTCTTTTTCGATTATTAAAGCTCCCTTTTCATTTATATCTACCGCTTTCCCTTCGACAATAGTCTTACCTCTTGTGAGCATTATGTGATGACCGAGCAAAGAAGAATATTGACGAATCTTTTTGCGGGAAGTCATTAAGCGATATCGTTGGTATCTTTCGTATTCTTTTTCAAAATTTACCAAAAATAATTTAAGGAGTTCTATACGGTTGCTTTTTCTTTTGTTTATTCTTCTCAGGGAAGTAGCGGTTTTTTTTATCTCATCGGGAAAGTCGGACTTCTTTTGATTGACATTGATGCCCACCCCGACAATGATGAAGTTCACTTTGTTTTTTTCGGCGCTGAGTTCGGTCAGAATGCCAGCTACTTTTTTTCCGTCAATGACAATATCGTTAGGCCATTTGATTTTAACTTCCTCCAAAGAAAATTTACCGATACTATCCGCCAGCGCCAAAGCGGTCATAAGGGATATCCCTGGAGCATCTTCCGGTTTTAGTTTGGGTTTGATAATTA
>JAADHM010000118.1:0-1902 GCA_013151855.1 FCB group bacterium
ATTCCCAAACCGGAACTGTTAATGAAATCAACTTCAGCGAGATTCAAATGGATCATAATTTTTTCCTTTTCTATCAGATTTTTTATCTGATCTTTCAATCCATTACCACTCGCCAGATCAAGACGTCCTTTTAAATTTAATATAGAAACGCCGTTTTCTTCTTTGATAGTAATTTCCATTTCTTCCTCCATTTATTTAATTTCAACAGATTTATTTTTGTCGTTATAAGGAATCTTTATATATACTTTTAATCCACCACTTTCCGTTTCGGTAAATTCAACCAAGCTGGCATAATATTTGATAATATCAATTCCTCTTCCGCCTTCCGACAACAAAGTAGGGGGAAGTTTGCCTTTTATTTTTTCCAAACCATCTTGGCCTTGGTCTTCAATATCGGCAGATAAGACATTTCCATTAATATTTATAACCACATTTATTTCTTTAGCGGGATTAAGACAATTACCATGAACCATAGCATTGGTAAAAGCTTCGGAGATGATTAAAACGAAATTATGCGTAGTCAAATCATCAATGCTATTTTCCCTTAGAATTTTTTCTAAATCCTTCTGCATGAGTTGTTCAGACTCTACAACGGAGGGATAACATAAATTATATACCGCCATATTTACTCCACTTTAACCTGCAAAATCGTAAAATCATCTACGGTATCTTCTGCACATCCTTCGGTAAATCTATCCACCCAACTTTTAACCTTGTGACAGAACTCCTTGGGGGGTAAACCTATTTCAACGGAAAAAACCTGTTCAACTCTTTCTCGACCGAATAATTGATTATCGCTATCTGCCGCTTCCGTCAAACCATCGGTGAATAAGAAAAGACGATCACCACTCTCAAGTTGATACTCCCCTTCATCAAATTGAATTTCCGGAAATTGACCGATAATGGGACCACCCTCAGAAAGCTGAATAATATTTTTTTCATTGTTATTCCAAAATAACCCGGGCAAATGACCGGCATTACAATAGGTGAGAAGTTTTTTATTCAAATCGAATTTACTAAAGAATAAGGTAACAAACATTTCTCTATCCTTAATTATTTCGCTAGCCAAGAGATTATTGGTGGTTTCCGCCAGTTTAGAAAGACTAATATTTGGTTGTGATACTAAAGTTGATTTTATTATAGCCGCCGCCGCCGACATCACCAAAGCAGCCGGGACACTTTTATTGGAAACATCGCCAATGATAATAATGAATTGAGATTCATTTAATTTAATAACATCGTAAAAATCACCACCCACTTCACGCGCCGGAAAATAAATAACTCCAATCTCAACCCCTTTGATATTGTCAATATTTTGAGGAAGAATAGTCTCTTGTACTTGCTTGGCAACAGCCATATCTTGTTGGGTCTTTTGTTGTTTTAGTTTATCTTTCACCATTAAAGAATTGTCAATAGCAACCGCAACAAAATTCATAAGCATTTGAAGTATTTCTTCATCTTCTTCACTATAACTTGTTCCGTCGTCTTTGTTTATAATAAGAACAACCCCAAAGCATTTTTCGGCATTTTTGATAGGAAGGCATATTATGGAATCAATTCTGATGCCATCTTCGCTTTTAATACCCAAATCGCTTAAAATGACCGCTTCTTGGTTTTTAAAACAATAGGTGGGGAGGTCAATATTATCCCGATACATCAATGTTTTTACGAATTTTTCACTTACTCCCCAAGAAATTTTATTTTTTAGCTCACCATTTTCTTCGAGCATAATCAATCCCACTTCACCGTGAACCAAACGAATCGCCATATCCGTTACTACCGATAAAACAGCATTGATCTCATGAATGGCGGTAATAACAGTGCCCATGGTCGCTAAATCTCTTAATTCAGCTTTCGTGGTTTCAAGCTTATTCTGGAGAATATTTATTTGGTTTTTGTCGT
>JAADHM010000118.1:1931-8805 GCA_013151855.1 FCB group bacterium
ATAATATCGGCTAAATCATTATATTTTTGAGATAAAATTGAAAAACAGTGGAAGTGGTAATATTTCCATTAATTAAAAAGAGACTAAAAATATAATCGGTCAAAAAAAACAGATTCTACTTCTTTTTGAATTTTAGGCGGATGGGCACCCCTTCGAATCCGAAGCTGCTTCGCAATTGATTTTGTAAATAACTGATATATGCTTTATCAATTAATTGAGGGAAATTGGAAAAAAAGATGAAAGTAGGCGGGGCAACTTCGGATTGAGTAACATAAAACAATTTGATATACTTACCTTTTTTTGCCGGAGGATGCGTTTTATTAACAACTTTTTGTAAAAAATTGTTCAAGTCCGAGGTGGCGATACGTTTGTTTGTTTCCTCATAGACCTTTTTTACCAACGACATAACTTTGGTCACTCTTTTGCCCGTTAATGAGGATATATATATCACCGGTAAAAATGCATATTTGGACAGTTCATCATTTATTTGTTTGGTGTATTTATCAGCGGTAAAAGAATCTTTTTCCATCAAATCCCATTTATTGACCGCTAATACCGCCGCCCGTCTTACGGAAAAAACCTTTTCCAGAATACGTTGATCTTGAACGGTCAACCCTTCCGAAGCGTCGACTAATATAATGGCGACATCACAACTTTCTATGGCTCTGTCGGTGCGAAGGTTAGTATAAAATTCGATATTTTCATAAACTTTGTATTTTCTTCTCAGACCGGCCGTATCAATTAAAGTATATTTCTGACCGTCGAATTCAAAAGGAGTATCAACAGCATCACGAGTAGTCCCCGCTATGGGAGTAACGATAAGCCGTGATTGCCCGGTCAATTTATTGATAAAAGAAGATTTCCCCACATTAGGCCGTCCCACCAAAGCAACTCTAATGGTATCCTCCGGAGTCTCTTGTTCTTTATTTTCTCGGGGAAGGATTTCCGTAATTTTGTCTAATAGTTCCCCGATGCCGCGTCCCCTTGTCGCTGATATGGGCAGAGGGTCTCCCAACCCAAGTTTTAGAAAGTTATATATTTCCAATTCCCCTTGTTCGTCATCGGTTTTATTGGCAACTAACAGGGATTTTTTCTTTGCTTTATTTAACCGGCGAGCAATTTTCAAGTCAATATTATCCACACCCACCTGAGTATCTACCACGAAAATCACTAATTCCGATTCATTAATGGCGAAATCGGTTTGGTCCGTAATAAGTTTTTCCATTAAATTAGAAGAATCCGGAACAATGCCACCGGTATCGATCAAATAAAATTCAACCCCGTTCCAATCGCAAATGGCATAATTGCGATCGCGAGTCACCCCCGGTTTTTCATCCACTACGGCAAGTTTCTTTTTCAAAAGGCGGTTAAAAAGAGAAGACTTGCCAACATTAGGCCGACCGATTATAGAAACAACGGGGATTCTCATTGACACACTTCTTTTAGAGTTTCACCAAGATGATATTGCCCCACCAACACTTCTTTGTTTAGCTCTTTTCTGAATTGTTCCCAAGACATATCATCCAAAAATAAATTATCATCATTCAGACAATTGGGAGGAAGCACCAAGGTGTCATACCGGTCAATCATATTTCGTGCCTGCCGAAGCAAATCCTTGCCGGTCAGAAGCCCCGAGACCGTCACCATTTCCCCCCAGAATTCATTTTTAATCGGAGACACGGAAAGGTTCACATGCATTTCTTCTTTTACATAAGGAAGGATGTCTCTTTCAAAAAAAGGATAAGCGGAATATCCGGTAAGAAACAATACTCTTTTTTTAGAACGTAATTTTCTTAAATGATAACGGCTACGGTTAAAGCGATAAATAAATTCTCTTGCCATACCGATTCCATTTTCAAACTGCGCCATTTCCTCATAGTCTTTATAGCGAGGGAACGGTCTGTCGGCTTCGACATAAAACTCATCGGCAGCCCAAACGAAACGACTCCCCCAACGATGGAGAAATTCCTTTTGACGTTTTTCTATATAATCGATAATGGCACCGGATTCATCTTTGTTATATTTTCGTAATTGGGGTAGATGCTCCCGATATTTTGTCAAACCGACCGGTACAACAGCCAAAGTTTTAACTCCCGGATACAAATCAACAAGCTGATTAATTGTTTTCTCCAAATGAACACCGTCATTTATCGTCGGACAAAGAACAACTTGAGTATGTATGGTAATTCCCTTATCGACAAGTTCTTTTATACGAGGGACAATAGGAGCCAACTTCTCGTTACGAAGCATACAGCGGCGCAATTTATCGTCGGTGGTATGTACGGAAATATATAAGGGAGATAGGTGCTGTTTGACAATGCGCTTTATATCTTCATCTTTAATATTGGAAAGAGTAATAAAATTACCATGAGTAAAAGAAAGACGATAGTCTTCATCTTTCACGTATAGCGAGCGTCTTAATCCTTTTGGTTGCTGATGTACGAAACAGAAAATACAGTTGTTTTCACAAATCCTTATTTTGTCATCTTGAAAAGTTAACCCCAAATCACTCGGATAAAAATTGTTAAACTTAAAATCTATTTCTTTCCCTTGCTGATTGGAAAATCTAATAGCCACCGTTTCTTCGGTAATTTTATAGCGGAAATCAATAATATCGACAACATCCTCTCCGTTAACGGATTTCAACATATATCCGGGACGGACATATCCGAATAAAGGCGAATCGGGGTCAACGGCAATTACTTTCATCATCTTTCTTACACATAAAATTAGCGGGCGATGGGACTCGAACCCACGACGTCAAGCTTGGGAAGCTTGCATTCTACCGCTGAATTACGCCCGCATTAATATCGTATTTAATTTATAACAATCGGTAATTGTTGTCAACTGACTTCGTTTTTATAGCTTATCAAAAGAATAAATAATAAACGATTTAGTCTGCTTCTATCTTTTTATGCTTTTTCCTCTGAGTAATTTTAACCACCACAATGGAAATTTCATATAAAAAATAAAGAGGAACAGCTAATAAAACTTGAGTGAAAACATCGGGCGGGGTCAAAATGGCTCCGACAATAAGAATCATTACTACCGCATATCGTCTTCCCTTTGATAACGTATGGGCAGAAATAAGCCCTATTTTAGCCAAAAAATAAGCTAATATCGGTAGTTGAAATGCAAACCCAAAAGAAATTAAAAGCAACCCCACAAAGTTGATATAACTACCGATGGTTATCGTGTTTTTAATTATATCGCCGGAAAAACCGGTTAAAAATTTAAAAGATAAGGGCAAGACCATCACAAAACAGAAAGCTCCCCCGATTAAAAATAAGATAGTGGAAATCATTACCAATGGTATTACCATCGCCTTTTCATGTTTGTACAGCCCCGGCGAAATAAATGACCACAATTGATAAAAAACGACAGGCAAAGCAGCCAATAACCCCGTAATGAGAGAAACTTTTAGATAGGCATAAAACGAACCGGTTACTTTGATATTGTATAGAGGGACATCACCCAAAGGGATTTTAATAAATCTGATGAGATAATCCGAGAAATAAAAGGCAACAAAAGCCAGGACGATAACAGCCACAATTGATTTCAACAGCCGCCAACGCAATTCCTCGAGATGCTCGAGAAAAGGCATAGCAGCTTTATTTTCTTCTTCTTCCACCGGGAGTTGATTATTAGTTACCATATAAAAAAATTGGTTTAAAACATAATTGATTTATTCAACATATTTGACAAATATCTATTACTTGAAAAAGTAAAGATTTATTCGAGAATTTTTTTCATTTCCTCAAGAAACTCCGCTTTATCTTTGAACTTACGATAAACGGAAGCAAAACGGACATAAGCTATCTCATCGGTTTGGTGAAGTTTAGCCATAACGATCTCACCTATCTCCTGACTGTTTACCTCTGATTTAAAACGTGACTTTATTTGGCTTTCAATATCATCGACCATAGCTTCCATTTCTTTGGGCGATACCGGACGCTTATTGCATGCCAGTTTGATACCATAGAGCAGCTTATAACGGTCAAACGGTTCTCGGCGGTTACCGGTTTTTATAACCGTAAGAGTTCCCTGTTCGATATATTCATAAGTGGTAAAACGCTCGTGGCATTTCAAACATTCCCGACGACGACGGATAGAACGTCCGTCTTGAGAAGGACGACTATCGACAACTTTATCTTCATCATGTCCGCAAGAAGGGCATTTCATTTATCAATTTTATCCGCAAATATGTTAATCTGATTCTTTTCCCATTTCATCGATAATCCAATTGAGATATTCCGGCAATCCCTCCGAAAGCGATAGGGTTATAATTTCCGGCACATCATAAGGGTGATTTTCTTGAACATAACCGATAAGAGCCTCTACTTTAAGTTGCGTGGTTTTAAAAATCAATAGAGCCTCTTCATCGTTATGAATTTTGTTATCCCACCAGTAGATTGATTCTATTTTGGGAATAATATTGACACAAGCCGCCAAACGTAACTCAATCACACCCTTAGCGATTTCTTTGGCTTCATCGCGTGGAATGCTCACCATAGCGATACGAACATGTTCCATTTATTTATTGACCTCCCTTCCTAACTGTTTTTCGATTGATTTTATTTTACCGACAATCCTTTTTTTCGCTCCTTTACGGTCATCAATATTAATAATTATATAAATTCGCTCGTGTCCCAACCGCCGCAGGCGAAGACGAGCTTTATTGATGACCTTCATAACGGGTTCCCACTCTCCTTCAATAACGGTTGACATCGCCGTTAATTTATACGGTAAACCGGATTTGTCAATGACATCGATAACTTTGGCGACATCTTTCGAAACCGAAGCCGTCTTTTTGCCAGAGGGAAACATGGTCAATTGAAATAACATTTTATTCCTCCAAACGTTCGCGGTACAAGGGAAATCTACCACACAAGGCAGCCACTTCTTGAGCAATTTCAGCCAAAACTTCATCATTTTTGCGGTTCTTAATGGCACGGTCGATAAAGCCGGCAATGATGGGCATCTCTTTAACGCCCATACCGCGGGTGGTAATGGCTGGAGTTCCAATACGAATTCCGGAAGTTACAAACGGCTTTTCCGGGTCAAAAGGAACGGTATTTTTATTAACCGTTATACCGGCTTTATCCAAAGCCTTTTCAACTTTCTTGCCGGTTAATTTGGGAACATCGATAAAAGAAACCAACATCAGATGAGTATCGGTGCCGCCAGCGACAAGACGGTAGTCCTTTTCTTTTAAACTTTCCGCAAGCGCTTTGGCATTGTCAATAATATGCTTCTGATAAACTTTAAATTCGTCACCGAGGGCTTCCTTAAAGGCTACCGCTTTGGCAGCGATTACATGCATCAAAGGTCCTCCCTGAATACCGGGCATAACAGTACGATCCAAATCAGCGGCGTATTTCTCTTTACACATAACCACTCCGCCGCGAGGTCCGCGTAACGTCTTATGGGTGGTAGAGGTCACGAAATCGGCGTATGGTATCGGCGAAGGATGAAGACCGACGGCGACCAAACCGGCAATATGGGCAATATCAACCATCATATAAGCGCCAACCGCATCACAAGCCTCACGAATCTTTTTAAAATCCCAGAAACGAGGATAGGCCGAAGCACCGGCGACAATCATTTTAGGCTTGAATTCTTTGGCTTGCTCTATCAATTTCTCGTAATCGATAACTTCCGTCTCTTTATCCACCTGATAACCTTGAAAGTGATAAAGCATTCCCGAAAAATTAATGGGATGACCGTGAGTAAGATGGCCACCATGGGAGAGGTCAAGCCCCATCACTTTGTCACCTGGTTTTAAAACGGTAAAATAGACCGCCATATTCGCCTGAGAACCGGAATGAGGTTGCACATTGGCATGCTCACAACCAAAAAGTTTGACAAGACGTTCCCGCGCCAAATTTTCCGCAATATCAACGAACTCACAACCGCCGTAATATCTTTTACCGGGATAACCTTCGGCGTATTTGTTGGTCATAATTCCGCCGGCGGCTTCCAGAACGGCTTCGGAAACGAAATTCTCTGAGGCGATAAGTTCCAGTTTATTAAATTCTCGTTTTGTTTCGTTGATAATTGCTTCGTATATTTCAGGGTCTACCTGTTTTAAGTATGACATAAACCACTCCAATTTAATAAATATAAAATAGTTTCATCAGGAGGTTATACTCCCGTCATTATATAAAAAGACCGCTCCGAGCTACAATAGCATTAGCTTTCAATTTATATAAAATGCAGGTTAAGAATCATATCTTCTCTTTCATATACATATATTTCAAGAGAATTTAAGGAATTTTTATCAGCAGGTCAATAGAATGTAAAAGCTATTATTAGGTATCATTTTAACGAAAAAAGTCAGGTCACACTCGCAAAGCGAGCAAGACCTGACTTAACTTTAAATATATAATTGTTACTTTTATTAATCTCTCAAGTGCTCAATTATTTGAATCATTCTAAAAAAAGGATTTCCAGCATCATGGGTTGTATCTCTTGCCAATAACCTTAATTCCTCAATACGTTTTTTATACTCACCATTAATTATTAATTCGAGACCATTTATACTCACTAAGTTTTTAGTAATATAGCCCACTGGCACTACTGGTGACCAAAACATAAATTTATGGTTTTTGAAATTTGTTAGATATTTTTTTGCGTATTCTCTTTGATGCTCATATTTCTTTTTTATTCGTTTAATGGTTCCCTTATTATCTCCGTACAGAACACCTCGTATATGGGTTGTAACCTCACACAAATAAGCAGTATTGGAATTGAAATTTAAACCTACAACATCCAATTCATTGAGCCCTTTCAAACCTCCGCCAGGTGGTCGCATATTATAATCAACGAAATCACATTTCTCGATAAGTTTAAGATAGGCACCAACGATATATTC
>JAADHM010000151.1 GCA_013151855.1 FCB group bacterium
AAGATATAGAAAGCAAAATATTTCAACTAAACAAAGAAAAATCAAAGCTTGTAAAGGAGTTCAAGGCAAGGGTCGAGAAATCGAAGTAGGTCAGGAGGCCTGTCCTTCTGACCTACATTTATTTTAATGCAATATAGCGCGCAAATCAAATTCAATTGTTTTTTGAAGGGATACCAAACCATCTTGAAGCCCTTTTTTTATATAATCGATATTCTTCTCCGTAAAGACGCTCCAGATAAGGTTCCGCCAAGCGAACCGTGTACCAATAAATAACAATGGATGCCGCTACGGTAAGAGCGAAGGCGAGTATTGACCGTCCGGCAAGCGATACGCCTATAAGATACAAAAGGCAGCCGATAAACTGCGGATTTCTGCTCCATCTGTATACTCCGCCGGTTATGAGTTTTGAAGTGTCCTGCCCACAGCTTCGGCGCAAAGTGCGAAATTCTATCATACCGACCGTCAACAAAGCAATGCCGGCGAGAATTAAAACCAAACCGGCGATTAAAGCGAATGTCTTGTCAATCGGTATCAGCCACACGCCGTAGAATGAGGACAAAGCTGTTGCCGAGAAATGAGCTACCCATATTAGGAACCATAAATTTAGGAGTTTGTTTGTAAAAGTTCCGTTCCTTGCGTAGGTCTTTTTCACTTCCGAAAAAACATAAGCACCCAGTATTACCCAAAGGGCTATTAAAACGCCAATGGTCGCATAAATCCATGCCGTATTCTCGGCTGTAATCATAATTTTATTCTCCTTCTCTTCCCATAAAAAAATACTGGGGGGCGGATTCGAACCGCCGACCTCCTGATCCACAGTCAGGCGCTCTAACCAACTGAGCTACCCCAGCATCAATATTCCCAAATTATATTATTTCAATTTGAAGTCAAGAAATATTAGACGAAGAAAGCCTTTGGCTTATTTGATACCTTGGTTGTAAATCAAAAAATGGCTAAGACATGAACTAAACCGGCAATTATTAAACCAATAACTACAAGGGGAATTAACACAATCAGAAAACCACCAAAGACAGCGACCAAAGCTCCCAACAATCCGCCTATCAGTCCCCACACAAGACCAAAAGCAGCGCCACACAAACCCAATATTCCGCCGATCAAGCCGAATATTAAACCCAAACCGCCAAAGCCAAGAAAGAATAATAAAAAGATGGTTATAAATAAAGCGCCAATGATTTTCATCGCTCAACCTCCCAGAATATTATTTCTATTCGTCTATCATAAAATACGTTTAAAATATAGTGATAGTTTCAAATTATAATAATAAATAGGAAAAATTAAGATGAAGCATAAAAAAAGTGGCGCCCCGCAGAATTGAACTGCGGACACACGGATTTTCAGTCCGTTGCTCTACCAACTGAGCTAGGGCGCCAACTTTTTAAGCCATGAAAATTTAATTTATAAACTTATCGACTGATGTCAACCAAAATTAATCAACGCCCTTTAAAAATCAATTGTTTCGAGGAAGGTAAAAATAAAAATACCAAAGTAACTAACGATAAAACTAAAAAGATAATATTCCCCGGATGATTATACCCTATGGCAGCATTAATTATTACCAGAGCATTCAAAACTATTAAACCATACCATCCCCACGATTTAAGTTGCTTGCAAGCCAAAGTAAAAGAAATTATAATTAGCCCGATAATTACAAAAATTAAAAATTGCCCCATATTATCGTAACTGCGGTCAAGAACGGAAAGAATCATTTTCACCCCCCCGTAAAGAAGAAAGATCAAAGAAATGACCATACAATACCAAACAGCGATATTAAATGTTAAAGGATAGTTATTTTTTTTGTCGTTCATTTTTTATCACCTTATTTTATTGATTGATTCACCAAACCCAAGAGACCGGCTCCGATAAAACCGGCATCATTTCCCAAAGCGGCTTTAGCGACTCTTAATTTTTCCACAGCCGAAGAAAAAGCATGCTCTTTTATAGTTTCGGTAACCACTTCAATAAAGTCACCGCCACCATCAACAATGCCGCCACCTAATACTACGATTTCCGGATTCAAAAGATTCACAATTCCTGCCATTCCGATGCCTAAATATTTAGCGGTATTATGTATTACCTCGACGGCTATTTCATCCTCTCTTTTCACAGCAGAGAATATTTTTTTTATATTCAGATTGTCGGGATTACCTTCAAGCAATTCATTAAATACAGGCGTCATGTTGTTGTTGATTTTAGACTTAACCGTTTCAATAATCATTCGTGAAGAGCAATAAGCTTCAATACAACCATTATTACCGCAGGCACATTTGGGACCGTTCATATTAATGGTCATGTGTCCCAGTTCTCCCGCTGTGGCATGAGCCCCATGCCAGACCTTACCATCAATAATTACCGCTCCACCAATGCCGGTTCCCACTGTGGCACAGACAACTGATTGAGCACCCATAGCGGCACCATATTTTAATTCTGCCAGAGCCATAGCATTGACGTCATTATCGACATATACCGGCATATTCAATCGTTCTCTTAAAATAAGACCGATTTCCATTCCCTGCCAGCCTTTTATATTGGGACAAGGACCGACAACAGTACCGCTTTTGCTATCAACGGCACCGGGAGACCCAACCCCTAACCACTTTATAGAGTAATCTTCTTCGGCGGCATAATCCAAAAGCCGTTCACTGATATTGGTAATAAGATGCATTAACGGCATTGGTCCTTTTTCCACCAAAGTGGGACGCTGTTCTTTATACAAAACTTTTCCATGGTCATCAAACAAACCATATTTAATATTAGTCCCTCCGATATCAATGCCTACATAATATTGTTGCTCACTCATCTTTTTTCTCTTTATTAGTCAGGTGCTTTTTAAGATATGAAATCAAGTCCTTATCGGGAATGGTTACTTGAATTTCATCGGCTTTGAGCCATTCTTTGCGGTCGGAAGTTTTCAAAGCTCTCTCGCGTCCGACAGATAAGTTTTTCACCGACACCATTCCTCTTTCAAACTCATCCGAACCAACGATAACGGCAAAAGGAATTTTAGCTTTATCCGCATATTTGATTTGCTTGGTCAAATTTTTGGTGTCACCGCTATATATTTCCGAAGGGATACCGGCATTTCTTAAGTTCTGAAGAATATGCAAATAATCAGAAACACGATTTTGATCCATCACCGTTACCAGAACTTTGGAAGTAGCATATTCCAATTCAATTTTCTTTAATTCAATCAGTGCCGCCAAAAGACGGTCAATCCCTATGGATGTTCCCACGGCGGGAATGGAGCGTCCCAAGAATCTATCCACCAGATTATCATAACGCCCCCCGGAAAATACCGAACCGTAATCGGGTAAATCAAGCAATGTCGTCTCGAACACCGGACCGGTATAGTAACCCAAACCTCTCACGACCGTTAAATCGACGGCAATTTTGTTTTCGGGAATATGCATAGCTTGTAAATAAGTCTGAATTCGACGCAGTTCGTCAATGCCTATTTGGGAGGGTTCCATATTACCGAGAAGTTCTTCAACCGTCGCTAACGGATCCCGACTTTTATTCGTGGCTAAATCCAGAAACTCTTCCACCTTTGATATTTGCTCCGGCTGAAGATTAAGACCTTTTATTTTATCGCCCGATTTATCGACTCTTCCTTCTCCAAATTCCTTAATTACCGCTTCTCTGCCCTGTTTTTCCAGTTTATCAATAACCCGCATAACATCCGGAGCTTTTTCGGTATCTATTTTCGCATATTCAATGAGTCCGTTGAGAATTTTACGATTGGAATAACGCACGACAAAGTTGTCAATGCCCAACTGCTGGAAAGTGGTCACCATAGCGGCAATTATTTCCGCATCGGCAAGAAGATTTTTGGTTCCCACGATATCGATATCGCATTGCATAAACTCTCGAAATCGTCCCGGTCCGGGTTTGTCAACCCGCCAGACGTTGCCATATTGGTAACGGCGAAAAGGTAAAGCCAAATCCGGATGAGAAGCGACATAGCGCGCTAATGATAATGTGAACTCATAACGGAGCGCCATATCGACATCATCGGGACCTTTAAAACCAAACAATTCTTTGAGAGAGTCTTTATGGTAATGCGAACCAAGTAAGGTTTCGGCAAATTCCAGCGAAGGTGTCTGCAACGGAAGAAAACCCATAGATTCAAACACCTTTCTAATTTTTCCCAGCATTTTCTCTCGGGCTAATTGTTCTGTCGGGGAATAATCTCGAAACCCTTTTAATAATCGGGGTTTTACTTTATCTTTTTTCACTTTTGACCTATTCTAACTTGTTATATAGTTTTCCTGTTCGAAAAAGGTATAATTTAGATAAATTCATTTAAAAATAAAAATAAATTTTTAGTTTTTTTAATTTAAGTTAATAAATTGATATATAATATAAAAAATCCTTTCAAGGAACACTTAATTTCCTCACTCACTTGATTTTTACAGTATTTATTTTATCTTTTTTCAACGTGAAAGGAGAATTTATGAAAAGTTTAAAAATTTTACTTTGTATCTTAACCGTTTCTATTTTATCAACTGTCACTTATTCCAAATCAAAATCAAAAGATGGCGCTTTAAATGCATCTTTATTAAAAACCTACGAGCAAAATTTCGACGCCAACCACAATGATGAACGCATTATCAACGCTATCACCAATAATGACATCAAACAACTTTCTCTCAACAGAGAAAAACTGCTTAATCGCGATAAGATATTTAATATTAAACTCAAAACCAACGAAATTACCAACCAAAAAAATTCCGGTCGGTGTTGGATGTTTGCCGGTGTTAATATTTTATCACCAAAAGTAATGAACAAACTCAATATATCAAATTTCGAGCTTTCCGAACCATACATAACTTTTTGGGATAAATTGGAAAAAGCGAACTTTTTTTTGGAACGCATTATCGAATTGCGCGACCGTCCTCTTGACGACCGCTCCCTTAGCGGTGAGTTAGAATATTTCTTCGGCGATGGCGGTTGGTGGCAATACCTCAGTGGCTTGATAGAAAAATACGGCGTAGTACCGCTTTCTGTTATGCCGGAGACCAAACAATCCGTGGCAACACATAATTACACCAAGTTAGGCCGTACGATTTTACGCAAAGATGCCGCCGAACTTCGCCAAATGTACAAAGATGGCAAAAGCGTAAAACAACTTCGAGCACGCAAAGAGAAAATGCTCGCTGAAATTTATGATTTGTTAGTGTACGCTTATGGAAAGCCCCCCAAAGAATTTACTTTCCGTTATGAGAGCAAAAAAGATGACACCACGTCTAAAAATAACAAAGCGAAAATAATCGAGAAAAAATATACTCCCCAATCTTTTTTCAAAGAGTTTTATGCCGAGGAAATACCGGAATTCGTCGCTCTTATCAATAACCCCACGAAAGATTACAATCAGATGTATCAAATTGAAGCCAGTCGTAATATATATGAAAGACCGGATCTTACTCTTTTAAACCTGTCCATCGATAAACTCAAAGAATATGCCCTAAAATCTTTGCTGGATAGCCAAGCGGTCTGGTTCGCCTGTGATGCCGGCCAGGAAAATTATAATGACTCCGGAATTTTCGAGGTGGGTATCTACGACTACAATACCACTTTCGGAATGAATTTCAAAGCGTCTAAAAAGAATCGCATCGCCTTTCAAGAAATTTCACCCAATCATGCTATGGTATTTACCGGTGTTGATACTTCCTCTTCCGGTATTCCGCTCAAATGGTTGGTAAAAAATAGCTGGGGGACGAAACGAGGCCGTAAAGGCTATTGGACTATGTATGATGACTGGTTTAATCAGTATGTATTTATGGTAATCGTAGATAAAAGTTTGCTAAGTAAAGAAGATGCGGCCAAATTAAAACAAAAACCTAAAAAAATTGCCGACTGGGAGCCATTCTTTTTATCTCTTCGGAATCTTGATTAAAAAATAATAAGATGAGTATCATAGAAAAATTAAAAAAAATCTTTCCCTCTGACCGGATATCTACCCATCAGGCTCAATTGGATGTTGCCTCTCATGATGAATCGACCTTAGACCCCACCCAACCTTTGGCTGTTGTCTGGGCGACTAATACGGATGAAATAAGTCAACTGGTAAAAGTATGTTTTGAACAAAAGACTCCTATTACCACTCGCGGTACCGGAAGCGCTTTGGAGGGTTCCACTATACCTTCGGCCAACGGGATAGTCCTTGATTTAAGCAGAATGACTGAAATTATTGATTTTTGGCCTGATGATCTTCAAGTAAAAGTTGAGCCGGGTATTATTTATGATAATCTTAATCATTACTTAAAAAACGAAGGTTTATTCTTTCCCCCGTCTCCGGGTGGTTCCGGCGATATTGCCACTATCGGAGGGATGGTTTCTACCAATGCCAGCGGTATTTATTCGGTAAAATATGGTGGTACTCGTCGTTATATTTTGGAATTGGAAATTATAACGGGAACAGGGGATAAAATTAAAATTGGCAACAGAGCTGTAAAACGTTCCAGCGGCTATAATCTGGTCGATTTGATTGCCGGCTCGGAAGGCACTTTGGCAATTATCACCGCTATTGCCTTGCAACTTGCCGGTTTACCCGAAGGAAGATTACAAAACGCCTATAAATTTAAAAACGAAACCGACGCCGCCAAGGCGGTTTCTGAAATATGCAAGTATGGCTTGGATATCGCCGCCATCGAATTTCTCGATAAAAATGTTATGATAGCGCTAAACAAATTAAAAGATTATAAACTGGAAGAAGTCCCGGCTTTATTTTTTGAATTTCACGGCTCCCCCCCTGCGATTCAATCTAACAA
>JAADHM010000166.1 GCA_013151855.1 FCB group bacterium
TTTTATGATGCATACCCTGATAAAAAATATTATTCGCTTCGGTACCGGTTTTACTTTGATGGTGTTAATCTTAAGCTGTGCTTCCATTCCGGGAGTAAAAGAGGAGACTTCGGGAACGTTCATAAAGATACCCTTTGTTCGGGTGTTATTGGAAGAAAACAAAAGTGAAGCGAAGGTTTATGCTAACAAAGCTTTTTCTATCGAGTGCCTTACCCGAGGGAAACAGTCCATTTATTTTTCCACGCAACCGGTGACGGTCAAATCCAATGGTGCCTTCCTTGCCGTGGTTAATCAAAGCGGTGATATGGTGCAGTCGCATCTTGATGAAGTAAATATTATTCCTCGCGGGAGCAATAATCATATTTATTTGGAAGCGAAGAAGTATCGGGGGATTTTGAAAATTTTGCCGAACGGCGGTAACATTCAGTTAATCAATATCGTTTATATCGAAGATTATTTGAAAGGGGTGGTGCCTCCGGAGATAGGGGAAAGAGTTCCCGATGAAATTGAGGCGGTCAAAGCGCAGGCGATTGCCGCCAGGACTTATGCCATGGCACATCTGAGACAATATGGCGACGAACCCTATGATATGAAATCGAGTATTATCGACCAGATTTATGACGGCTTGAATGTGGAAAATAGTTTGGTCAACAAAGCTATCAATTTAACTACCGGGCAGGTGCTTTTTTATCATGAAAAATATGTAAAGGCTTATTATCATTCCACCTGTGGCGGGATGACCGATGATATTGCCAGTGTTTGGGACAGAAAAGAGGTGCCGTATTTAAAACCGGTCAATGATGGGGGCGCTTGCTCTTGGTCAAAGTATTATAAATGGCGAGAAGTCTTTAGCGAAAAACAACTTCGAGGTCGCTTGGAACAGTACCTCTCCAGTGACCGTGGGCGCGATTTGAGAATAGGAAAAATCAGAGACCTTAGAATTGTCCAACGCACTCCCGGTGGCAGAGTCGCTAAGTTGGTGATTCGTACCGAGAACAATGCTTACACTTTCAAAAAAGACCGCATCCGCTGGGTTATAGGCCGTACTTCCAATCCCGATTTGATTCTCCCTTCAGACCGTTTTGATGTCGATATAAAAAGAGATAGTAAGGGAAATGTAACGGAAGTTGTTTTTAACGGAAGCGGTTATGGACATGGGGTGGGGATGTGCCAATGCGGAGCAATAGGTTTGTCGCGCAAGGGTTGGACCTACGATAAGATTTTAACTTTATATTATAATGGCACAGAAATTAAAAAGCTATATTGAGAATTAACTTATGTCAAAGTTACGATATATATTCTTTATTATTTTTTGTTTGGCAGCCACAACCACATTGTCGGCTTCGGAATATAAATATTATTTGGGTGTCAAAGGAGGATTGTCGACTCTTTCGGGTGGGGATTCGGCCAAGTTTACTTTCCAAAACAACTTCGGGGGAGATTTTGGCTTTCGGGTGAGCAATCGCTGGCTTCTGAATTTCGGGCTGACTTTTCATCGCAACTATAATGATACCGGCGCCACCTCCAGTTTTTCTTTTGGCTCGGAGCAAACAAGAGCGACCCAAAGATGGAAAGCGACTCGTTTGGAATTATCAATGAAAAGGTTTTTGTTAAATCCCGATAAGAGGTTGAATATGACTTTTGGTTTGGGGGGTGGATTGATGATATGGGAAATCAATGACCCCACAAAAGACACCACTTTGAAGGTGCGCGGAATACATAACGAACAGATGGATTATTCCGCTACGGAAATATTTGTGACGGCTAACAGTGGCTTACGCATTAAAGTAAACCGCCGCTGGTCGCTTGAGGGCGAAGTCCAAGGGGACTATCTTACGGGGGCGGGTGCGGAGTTTGCTTCGGCGGTATCTTCGGCACGCAATAAGTGGCAATGGGGTGGTTCGGTAGCGCTTAATTTTCATTTTGGTAATTTTGGTGTCAAAAAATGGTCTTCGGTAAAGAATTGGTCGGCGGTTAACAACGAGAAAACAAAAAAGAACTTGGCTCTTCTTGATAGTGATGGCGATGGAGTGCCTGATGCCATTGACCATTGCCTCTCGACTCCACGGGGAGCAACAGTGGATAAAAATGGCTGTGCGCTCGATTCCGATGGCGACGGAATTGCTGATGTCAACGATGATTGTCCTCATACTGACCGGCAAGCCATCGGTATGGTTGATATCAATGGTTGTCCCATCGATGCCGATTTTGACGGTGTCCCCGATTATCTTGATAGCTGTCCTCACAACAGGATAGGGGCTAAAGTCGATGAAAAGGGATGCCCGCTTGATTCCGATGGTGATGGAGTTCCCGATGGTTTGGATGACTGCCCTCATACTCTCTATGGTATGAAGGTTGATCAATTGGGATGTATTGATTTGTCGATATTTGATCAACCGATGGTGTTAAATATTGATTATGCTCCCGGTTCTTTCGAAGTTGACCCGAAAAACAGAGAACGCCTTAAAGATTTGGCGCGGATTTTAAATTTTGTCGATGATATCAAGCTCGAGATTGACGGTTATACCGATAATATCGGCACCACGGTTGCCAATAAAAAACTTTCCGAAAAGCGTGCCCGCAGAGTACGTGATTATTTGGTTATGTTGGGAGTAAAAAAAGAGAGAATGAAAGTTTTCGGTAAAGGGGAAACGAATTTTGTCGCCTCCAACCAAACCGCTGCCGGTCGGGCAAAAAACAGAAGAATTGAAATAATTTTCTTTAAGTAATTTATATGAGTTAAGATTATGGAATATAATTTCCCTTATCAAAATGAATTTAAAGAACGTCGGCATAATAAGTATGCCATAATTATTTATTTACCTCCCGCTCTTGATAATATTATCGCTCCTTTGCGCCAGCAATTCGACCCCGTTTATAATCTTATTGCTTCCCATATAACTCTGGTTTTTCCTTTTGAAACCATGCGCCCTTTGGAGGAATTAACCAAACTGGTACAAAGGGAAACAGAACAACAAAAATCCTTTTTAGTTGATTTGGGAGACATAGGAGATTTTTATCCCCACTCTCCCGTTATATATTGGGATGTAAAAAAAAATAATGAACTTTATGAGTTATATTATCGTTTATATTCACGGTTGGATCTACCCATTCCTTTCAAGTTATATCATCCTCACGTAACCGTTGCTCGAGAAATATCAAATTATCGGGTGATAATGGTAAAAGAAAAAATCGTTTCTTATTTGTCTTCTGAAGAGTTTTATGTTAATTCCATAGATTTGGTTACGCCATTAGTGGATGAAAGATGGGTTTCCGTGCGGACATTTCCCCTGACCGGTTTGAGTAGTAACCCTCTCAAATAAAAAAAGCGATCTCCAAGAGACCGCTTTTTATTTTAATAATGATTTTTTACGTTTATTTTTTGCTCTTAGCTTTATCGGAATTCATTGTGTGTACTAATAGTTTTCTTTTGGCAAAATCAAATGGTTTGAAATGAGGATTACCTTCTTTGGTATGGCAGCGGACACAAGTTTTTTCCGTGGGCATAATTAAACCGGCGGCTAAGGCAAGTTTTTTCTGCTTTTCAGGATCGGCTTTCCATTTTGTTCGGCTCATAATTTTCATTGATTTAAAATCTTTACCCGGTCCGTGACAGGCTTCACACTGAACACCTTTTAAGACGGTGCCGTCAGCTAATTTACCGGTAATATGGCACTTAACACATTCCGGCTTTTTCTGGTCAGCGGCGGATAATGAGTCAAAGGCTTGGGCATGTGGAGTTTTGCTCCATGATTTGTATTGAGCTATGTGACACATTTTACACTTTTTTGCGCCGACATACTGATGCTCTACTTTTTTCTTAGCGGTTTTAGCTTTTTCAGCTTTCTTAGGTGTTTCAGCGGTAACCATAAGAGCTGTAAAAGCCATAAACGCCAAAAGCATAAAAGCAATGATTGAAAATTTACGCATTTACATTACCTCTCTGTAATTATTTATATACCTTTATACAGTTTTCTTCTTTAAATATCTCAAGTTATTGGAAATAATATCGTCTTTTTTTACTTGTCAAGCATTTAAAATTAAAAATGTAAAAACAATTATGTTCTTAAATAATTCTTGCTTTTAGGTATAAAAATGTATACCATCTAATCAATAACAAAGATTATGGTATGAATATACTATTTGTCACTCAACATTTTCCTCCTGAAAGAGGGGCGGTAAGACGGCTTTTTGAATTTGCCCGATATTTTGTCCAAAACGGTCACAAGGTATCGGTTTTAACTGCTATGCCCAATTATCCGGATGGAAAGGTACCTCCAAAATATCGAGGGAAGTTTTTCTATTATGAAGAGATGGATGGTGTTAAGGTTTATCGCAATTGGGTTTTACCGGCTTCCAATAATAATCCTAAAAAAAGGATGGTAGGCTTTATTACTTTTTTAGTGACAGCGTTAATAAATTCATTTAGAATCAAAGGGGAGTTTAATCTGGTAATTGCTTCTTCTCCCCCGGTTACTACGCCCGTTATCGGATGGCTTTTAAGCAAAATAAGAAAATGTAAATATATCCTTGAAATTAGAGACCTCCAACCGGAATCAAGTGAAGATTTCGGGAATTTGAATCGCTCTTTATTTACAAGGGGACTAAAAAAATTAATGCATTCTCTTTACCGTAAAGCTGATGGGATTGTCTCTGTTACCGATGGAATTACCGAATACTTGACTACCCTTGGAGTTTCCTTTTCAAAAATTGCAACGGTTAAGTCCGGTGTTAGTGATGAATTTATTGATGCTCAGTCAAATGGAATCCGCAAAAAATTCGGGTGGGAAAATAAGTTTATCGTTCTCTATGCCGGAACTCTCGGTTGGGCGCATTCGCTGGAAACGGTTATTGAAGCGGCTCGCCAATTAACCGACCAACCGGATATTTACTTTGCTTTTATCGGAGATGGTCAAAAAAAGGAAGTTCTTGAGGGAATGGTTCGTGATTACGGTTTAAAAAATGTTGGATTTGTTGGATTACAACCTTTAGAAACCATACCTTATTTTTTGAAAGCAAGTGATGTGTTGATACATAGTATGAAGGATGTTCCCGTCACAAAAAGTAGTTTACCAAGTAAATTGTTTGAATATATGGCGTCCGGAAAACCCATCGTTTTTGGTTCCTCCTATGGTGAGGCGGTCAGAGAGCTTGAAAAAGCAGGCGGGGCTTTATCGTTTAATGCTGATGATTATAACCAGCTTTGCGAACTTATTATGAAGTTGAAATCGGGCGAGATTGATGGTGATAATTTAGGTCATAAATATCATGAATATGTTGCTCGGTATCATTGTCGGGAAAAGTGGGCTAAAAAATATATGACATTTCTAAAAAGCTTGTAAGTAAAGTTTTTTTCCTTTTATATACCCTATACCATTTATATATGTGTATGATTTCTTTTGAAAAGAACATACATAGATGGTACCTTTATGGGTAAAATAGGTTATGAGAAAAACATTGCTTTTTTTCATAATTTGATATTATATGTTCCCTTCGTGTAATGTATTAGCTATTTAAGTTATGGGAATATTTTACTTTGAGAAAATTGAAAATTGTACAGATTGTAGGCACCCGGCCTAATTTTGTGAAGTCTGCTCCGCTTTTAAAAGTATTACGGAAGAATTCAAAACATTTTGATTCGATATTAATTCATACGGGGCAGCATTATGATCGCAATCTATCGCAACTGTTCTTTGATGATCTGAAGATGCCTAAACCGGATATTTATCTTGGTGTAGGCTCAGGTTCTCATGCGCAGCAAACGGGCATGATTATGATAGAACTTGAGAAAGTGCTAATGCGGCTAAAACCGGATTTGGTAATTGTCTTCGGTGATGTCAATTCCACTCTGGCAGCTGCTTTGGTGGCTTCTAAACTGTGCCTTAAACTGGCTCATGTCGAAGCCGGATTGCGTAGTTTTGACAACACTATGCCTGAGGAAATAAATCGTATCGTTACTGACAGATTATCGGATATTTTGTTTGTTTCTGAAAAAGCCGGACAAGTTAATCTTGAAAATGAGGGAGTACAAAAGGAGAAGGTTTTTTTGGTAGGAAATATTATGATTGATTCTCTGGTGAACAATATGGAAACAGCTCAAAAGTCTGATGTTCTTAATAGATTACATCTTGAGCCATATAAGTATATTATCGCTACCACACACCGTCCGTCAAACGTCGATAACGGTGAGACCCTAAAAGTATTGATAAACTGTTTTAAGGATATTAGTAATCGTTTACCGGTTATTTTTTCTTGTCATCCTCGAACCAGACAACGAATTGAAGAGTTTGGATTATTAAATGGCAATGAAAATGGGCAATTCAGAATTGTGGAACCATTGGGCTATCTTGATTTTTTGAAGCTCCAGTCGAAATCGAAATTGGTAATAACCGATAGTGGGGGTATTCAAGAAGAAACCACATATCTTGGAATCCCTTGTATAACTTTGAGAGAGAATACGGAACTTCCGGCTACTGTTGATGTTGGCAGTAACACCATTTGTGGGACCGATCCTCGGAAAATAACTTCGACCGTTGAGCAACTTCTAAAGGGGAGATATAAAAAAAGCGGGATACCGGAGCTCTGGGATGGTAATACAGCCAGCCGCATTGTTGAAGTTTTGAAAGAAGAATTACTATAATCCATAAATAATAAGATACGAAACTAACTGTTGTATAACCGATAGGATTAATAAAGGGGAAGAGACAAAATACTTATACGGCTAAAACCATTTATAATCATTTGGCGTAGTTTTTAGAAATTTAATAA
>JAADHM010000015.1 GCA_013151855.1 FCB group bacterium
TGTTTGAAGCAGAAGCAGCAACTTTTCAAAATGCTGGAATTCAAATAGGTTCAAATCCTGCAGAGTCTGAAAAAAAACTTTTTAATGGTGTACTTTCACCATTCAGTATTAATAGAAGAAGAGATGCGCTTCAAATGGCCTGTTTATATTCCTTGCTTTTTTGTTTTGAAAATGAAATCCGGGATTTAATTCGTCAAACGCTTGAAGAGAATAACGGTCCTAATTGGTGGGATAATTTGAATGCTAAAACAAAACGACTTGCTGAATCTCGACAAAAGGCAGCATTAAAAGATTCATGGCTTGAAGGTGAAAAGCAAGATTTGTTAGGTTTCGTTGAATTTGGTATGCTTGGAACAATAATAATAGAAAAATGGCAATTCTTTGAAAGTATAATTCCTTCACAACAATGGCTAAAACAAAGAATGGATGAATTAGAAAAGGCACGGAATTTTATAGCACATAATCGAATGTTATTGCCCAGTGAATTTCAAAGGATTTACATGTATATTTCTGATTGGAATCATTTAATAGGTTTATAAGGCGTATAACAATCGGTTCAATACGGACGCGAGCATGCGGGACATGCATATCGGCAAATGTAAGTTATTCTAAGCGTGCTCGCGCCGGTTAGCCGCACGCCGTTATATATTAAGATAGTCGTTGGTTTTGAATTAATATCTTCCGCTCTATGATAGTATTGGGTTATTTGTTTCTTTTTTGTGCTTTCAAAGAAAACATCAACGGGTAGCGAGGAGGGCCGCTCGGTGGATAATAATAACCGTCTTTTTCATACCAATCTCTTTCTTTGGGAGAGCAACTTTTATCAAATTCATTGAGATGGATAACGGTCAAGCCAGCATCTATGACGGCATTTATAATATCCGATAGTTTATGCTGCCACTCGACCAGTTCGTTTTTGATGATATAGTCTTTATCGCAATAATCAACATTGTTGGTATACCGGTAAGGTCCTTTTTTAAAGTAAGACACATCTTTTTCTTCCCAAGGTACCGCTATGGGATGGAAATCGATGAGATGAAGTACCCCTCCCGGACGAAGATAATAAGCAACCACTTCCGCCCATTTATCTAAATCGGACAACCAGCAAAGGGTACCATAAGATTGATAGACGATATCGAATTTGTTATCTATCCGTCCCTTTAAATCGAGAATATCGGCACGGATAAAATCGGCTTCAAGGCCTGTTTGCTCCGCTAACATTTTGGCGTAGGCGATTGATTTATCGGAAATATCCACGCCGGTTACTTGAGCTCCTAAGCGCGCCCACGAGAGGGTATCCAATCCGAATTGACACATAAGATGGAGCAACGATTTCCCTTTCACCTCTCCTAATTCCGTTAGTTCTATGCTCTTTAATGTGGAAGCACCTTGGAGAAATTCCTTTACTTTGTAATCGGGATGGCGAAAATGAATTTCCACCATTTCATTCCAAGCCGTTCGGTTTTTTTCGTGGTCTTGGTGGGTCATTATTTGCTCGCCTTTAACATGGTAATTAAACCGACGATGAAAAATAAGATATTAATCCCCCATTCGGAAATAAATGCCGGTATCTTTTCACTGTAACCGGCAGATTGTAATACTCTAAAGAGAACAAAGTATAATAATGTAATTAATATTCCCGTTGCAAAAGATACTGCTATCCCGCTTTTTTTGGGATTGGAAGCCAAAGGAATGCTGAGTAGGACCACCACAAAAGTTGTCAGCGGAAAAGCATATTTTATTTGTAAATCAATTGATTCTCTCGTATAAGGACCTCCGGAACGTTTCATCAGATTTATGTATTCTTTTAATTTTAATATCCCCATATCTTTAGGCTTGCTCAGTTTTTTGGCCAAATCTTCGGGGGTGTCTTTTATGTCGGGTAATTTCAAAAGAGCAAACTGTGAATATGTTTCTTTTTCGGCACCCTCAAAGGAACGAATAACGCCGTTGTGTGCTTCCCAAAGATGATCTTTATAAACGACCAAAGGAGCGGTGATGATTTCTTGGAGACGATTCGCTTCGGTTTTGTAAACTTTTAGGTCTTTTCCTTCTTTGCGTTTGACATTAAAGATAGCTAAAGTATAAAAATAACCGGGTCTGATTTGACGGTAAATATTGGTTACTTTTTCGTAGCGGCGCTCGGATCGTTTTTTTATCTTAAATTCTCTTATTTCCAAAAGCTTCTTGTTAGCCGGGGGGTAAATAAATTCGTTGTAATAAAAATGTCCTGCTGACAAAATCAAAGCGACAATTAAAAACGGTAAGGCGATACGATAAAGAGATAATCCCAAAGCTTTCATGGCTAAAATCTCATTTTTTCGAGCTAAAAGGGAGATAGAAAAAAGAGATGATAACAGCACAAAGACCGGGAAAAAGTTTTTAATTACCCAGCCGCCGAAATAAAGATAATATTGAACAATAAGGGAAACGGCGATATGGTGGTCAATAAAATCACGCAGCTGTTCCACCATATTGATGACGATGATGATTAAACCTATGGAAATGGTCACAACAAAAAGAGTGATGAAGAAAGATCGAAGGAGATAAAAATCGATTTTTTTTATCATACCAAAATCATTTGTTTTTTCTGAAATAACTAAAAAGTTTTTTTTCCGTTACCACAATATATAATAAATATATCCCCACACCGCCAATTAAAATGTTGGCGCTCCACATTGCCCAGAAAGGTGGAACCATACCCCGATCGGCTAAATCTTCTCCACCGATAAGAAAAGCCCAGTAAATAACAAAGAGAATAAGAGAAATGGCAATGGCCACACCCATACCTTTTCCCTTTGAAAATATTCCTAAAGGAGCTCCTATCAAAATAAAAGAGATTATGGCTACGGGAATAGAATACTTTTTGTAGATTTCTATTTTATACTTATCTATGGTCAATTTTTGAAATTTTATTTGTTGGTTAGTACGTTCCATACTGCGTTTGAAATTAGCGGCGCTGGTTTTTACAATATAATAAGCAACCGAATCGCTCAAGGAATCGGCATTTTTATAAGTAAATGTATCGGCAAGTAAATAATCAAATTTCTCTTCTAAAGAGGAAAACATCCTTTTGCGAAACGGTTTGATGAGAGTAATAGCCTGGGTGACTTTTTCTTTCATATCTTTAATAGGCATTTCTCGGTCGGAACGGTAATTATCTTTGGAGTAGCGAAGGACCGCCCCCGGGTCGGAAACGTTTATGACCTGTTTGTCAAAATCTACTTTGCGGTAATTCTCGGGGTCATTGATGTCAAGGGAATGGATTTCTCCATCGTAGAGAGTGAATTGCATATTGGTGTTGTGATTGGTCATTTTCAAATAGCCGTATTGGGCAATGATAATACGAGGTTTGTTGTTGTCTTTGGTGTCGGTTATTTGCACCCCATCGACTCGTGAAGTTTTGTGATTTATTTTATTGATATAGATAAGATAACCGGGGATGTCGGAGATGAATATTTTCGATTTAAAAACCAGCGTGGGACGCATAGCCGATATATCTCCTTTGAGAACGCGGGCTTTTTTGTTTAAATCGGGCAGAACTCGATCATTAAACTCAACCATAAATAAAGCCAGAATGGAACCGGCAACCAAAAGCGGTAAGAGAATTCTTAAAAGATTGATACCGGAAGCTTTGATGGCGGTTATTTCCATATCCGAGTTTAATCGTCCGAAAGCCATCAAGGTGGCGACCAAAACCGACATGGGTACCGATAAAGCCAGCATCCAAGCTAAATTATAGCCCAACAATTTTAAAGCAATCCAGATAGAAAGGTCTTTGTTGATAACGGTGTCGGTGATTTTGGGGACGTAATCAATGACTAAAAGAAAGGTAATAGTAAAAAAGGCAAAGAAAAACGGAGCAAGATGTTCTTTTAATATGTAACGGTTGAGAATCTTCATAAGTTGTTTTTAATATATAAGTTGTACCTTATAAGACAATTAAATAATTAAATAAATGGTTTTATCTTTTATAGCAAAAGAAATTAAAGAAAGTTTCTCTTGCTCAATATGGTAAAATTGAGGCGATTCCCACAATAAAAAACTCTTCCCCATAGATGAGGTTATTTATTTGCTAATTGGCCATTAATGTTATTATAATAAGTTATTATGGCGGATAAAAAAATTCAGGACTTTGCCGTTGAAGATCATATCACCTCTTTTTTTGCCGTACGCAAAAAGACTGTCCGTGATTATATCAAAGGGCAGTTCGTATCGTTGGAGTTGGGCGACAGTACCGGGCGTATCAATGGCGTTATCTGGGAGCCGGACCAATTTAGTTTAACCGACCTCTGTGAGGGTATGGTGGTCAAGGTGCGGGGAGTAGTGGGAGAGTATAAAAATAAAAAACAGTTGAGTATTAATAGGATTCGTTTAGCCGGTGAAGATGAATATTCGTTGGAGGATATTTTACCTCACTCTAAGCAATCGGAAGCGGAACGAAAAGCCAGAATTTTGGCGCTTACCGATAAAATTGAAAACAGTTATATTAAAACTTTGGTAGCATCTTTTTGGGATGATGAACCATTTTTTACCGCCTTTCTCAAAGCTCCCGCCGGTAAACTCTGGCACCATGCTTATATCGGAGGACTTTCCGAACATTCTGCCAATCTGGCGGAATTGGCTTTGCGGGTTTCCGTCGGATATGATTTTTTAAACAAAGACTTGCTGATTTTTGGCGGGCTTTTTCATGATATCGGGAAAATGAGTACTTATGCGGCCACAACGGTTATTGATTATACCGATGAAGGGCGTTTGATTGGTCACATTTGTCTTGCCGATAATTGGATTTGTCAGAGGGCGGAAAAGATAGAAGCATTTCCCGAAAAACTCTTGATGAAATTACGTCATATCATTCTCTCTCACCAAGGAGAGTTGGAATACGCCACCCCGGTCGTCCCTCAAATACCGGAAGCGTTTATAGTTTATTATTGCGATGAAATTGACAGCAAAATGGGAGCGATAAATCGCATTCGCGAGCGACAGGGAAAAACGGGTTGGTCTGATTATGTCAGTCTGATAAATCGTTATTTGTATTTTGGAGAAAACGGAGAGAATCAGGAGTAACTTGTAAATGAACAATCCTCTTCTTGAAGTTACTCATCTAAATCGCCATATTGTTCAAAACGGTAAGACCGTAAACATTATCAATGATATTTCTTATCAATTTTTTAATAAGATTATTTATACCATAATCGGACCTTCCGGAGCGGGGAAATCATCCTTATTGCGTTTGATAAATAGACTCGATGAACCGACCTCGGGAGATATTCTTTTTCACGGAAAAAGCTTTGGTCGTTATTCTCCCTGTGAACTGCGTCGAAAAGTCGGTTATTTATTTCAATCTCCCTATCTTTTTGAACATACGGTTCGTGATAATCTTTTATATGCTAATAAGAAACTAAGCGACAGGGAATTGTTATTTTTGATGGAAGAAGTTAATTTGAAACCGGATTTTCTCCAGCGAGCTATCAACAATCTGTCCGAAGGTGAAAAGCAACGGGTGGCTTTGGCGCGTCTTTTGGCAACAAAACCGGAAATAATTCTTTTGGATGAACCGACTTCAGCTTTGGATCCCAGTGCTACTCAGACCATCGAACAACTGGTAAAGGATATAGTGATTCGAGAAGAACTGACCGCTTTGGTTGTTACCCATCACCCCGAACAGGCTTTGCGTATCGGGCAGGAAGCCCTATTGTTGGTGGGAGGAAAAATTATCGAGGCCGGTCAGGTGGAGCAAGTGATTAACAATCCGCAAACAAAATCAGGTCAATTATATAAAGCGCGGGAGTTGAAATGAATCATATCGGATTTACGCAGGTGTTTATTTCTTTATTGTTGGTGGCTATTTCCATTGGTATCAGTCGTTATTGGCGTATTCCCGTGGCGAAAGATATGGCTTTGGGATCGGTGCGAGCATTTATCCAATTGGTGGCTGTTGGCTATCTTCTCAAGATTATTTTCAATTTGGAACAGCCTTGGCTGATAATTCTGGTGATTTTAGTAATGATAACGGTGGGAGCTCAAGCGGCGTCAAGCCGGGTAAAAAGTTTAAAAGGTTGCTTTGGAATAACTATGGGGGCGATGTTGATTGGTTCTTTGGTTACTATCGGGTTGATGTTAGTTCTTAGAATTATAGCTTTTGAAGCTCGTTACATCATCCCTTTGGGAGGAATGATAATAGGTAATTCCATGAATGCTTCCGCTTTGACCATTGATCGTCTTTCATCGGATATTAGAAATAATCGGTTGGCAATTGAGTCCTCGTTATCTTTGGGAAAAAGTTGGCGGGAAGCGTCGGGCAAATATGTTCGTGCGGCGGCGACAACAGGCATGATATCCATTTTAAACTTTATGAAAACAGTGGGAATTGTAGCTCTTCCGGGGGCGATGACGGGAATGATATTAGCCGGCGCCAAACCGCTTGATGCTGTTTTGCTACAAATTGTCGTGGCTTACATGATTTTACTGGCGGTAACAACAACATCTATTGTTACCGTAGAGCTAACAGTGAGGAAATTTTTTAGTCGTTTTCATCAACTTAAATATGAAGTTTAAAGAGACGAAAGGAAAACATTCTTCTTGTCTTTTTCATTATATGAATTAAATTATAAGCTGTTTTGCTAAATAAATGCCAGTTTGTTATTTGAAATGGTTTAAAAAGAACGGAGAGGTGGCCGAGCGGCTGAAGGCGCACGCCTGGAAAGCGTGTATAGGTAACCCCTATCCAGGGTTCGAATCCCTGCCTCTCCGCGCCAGTAATAGATTGACTTCTCTGATTTATCGAAAAACCTTAAAATATTATAAAAAATTATCTGTGCCGTTGTTTAATTAAAGCTGCCAGTTTTTTTTGTTCAACTTTCTATCAAAAGGAATTTATTGATATAGGTTCTATAATTTGTATTTTTGTTTAAAGGAAGGAATGGTATAAAAATAGTATATTTTCTGGCTTAACAAACAAATGACAAAACTTTTCTCTATTCCGCACTTGGAAAAAATATTACTCCTATGTTATTTTTAAAACTGGTTGCATTATTGTCTTGTTTTTACTTTTCTTGATTTTAACCAGGGAATTTACATCAATATTATCTAATTTAAAATTAAGGAGGATTTATGAA
>JAADHM010000073.1 GCA_013151855.1 FCB group bacterium
GAAACTTTGATATCAAGCAACCGGTTTTGGTGGCTGAATTGAGTATGGAAAAGCTTATCGGACAAAGCAATAAATTGATTGAATATCAACCTTTGCCTATTTATCCTGCGGTATTGAGAGATTTGGCTCTTATTGTTGATAATAATATCAAAGCGGGAGATATAGTTTATTTGGTAAAGAAAACAGGCGGGGATATAGTCGAGTCGGTTCAAATTTTTGATTTTTATACCGGAAAACAAATTGAAAAAGGCAAAAAATCAATCGCTTTTGCCATTAATTATCGCTCCTCCGAGGGGAGTTTATCAAGCGAGCAAGTTAATGATATACAACAGGTAATTATAGAAAAGCTAAAGAAAGAATTTAATGTTGAAATTAGGGATAAATAATTATGGAAAACAAGATACAGTTATTATCGGAGAAAATTGAGCAGTTAATAAAGAAATGGGAAGATTTAAAAATAGAATATCATGATTTAAAAAAAGAAAACGAACAACTTAAAACAGAATTAAGGCAACTAAAAAAAGATTATGACCTATTGAAAGCGAATTCTGCTGATAAATCGGAAATGGTTACTTCCAAGCTATCTAATATATTAAACCGTATCGAACAGCTTGAAGATATGGCTTTATAATTATTTTTGTTGACAGATGTTGTTTTGTTTTTGTAATTTATTGGATATTATAGGGATAAGGAAATAAGGTTAATATTTATTGATAGACCTATGAATGATTCTCAATTTGAAAATAAAGTGATGGTAAATATTTATGGTGAAGAGTATCCTATCACCGGTGTTAGTGATCCATCATATATTTCGCGTGTTGCTGATTTTGTCGATTCTAAAATGAAAGAAACCGCCCATAATAGTCGAGCAATGACTCGTGACAAAATTGCAATTTTAGCGGCAATGTCAATTGCTTCTGAATTATATGAAAAAAAAGAATCGTTGGATATTTCTCAGGTTAATCTTAATAAAAAGATAGATAGTATCTTAAAGCGAATCGAAAGTACTCTTGAGGAATAAATAGGTCTTCAAATAAGTATTTTTTTAATCTTCTTTTTCTTTACTCCTTTAAATTGTAAATAGATCGATATCCGATTTTATCGGATTGGAGGATAGTATGAGTACAATAGAGTTTATTGTCATTGCTGTCGTAGTTGGTGTCATATCGTTTATTCTTTTTGGGTATTTGGCTCGACGAGCAAGTGATAATAGAGTTAAAGAATCTAAAGCGGAAGCTAAGAAAATAATTTCTGAGGCTGAAAATGAAGCTAAAATTAAGAGAAAAGAAGCCATTCTGGAAGCTCGGGAAGAATGGTTAAAGTTAAAAACCAATTTTGAAGAAAAATCTGAAAAACTGCGACGTGAACAGGATGAAATTTCCAAGAGATTGGAAGCTCAACAAGCTACCGTTTCGAAGAAATTGGAATTTCTTGAGGTTCGCGAAAGAGAATTAGCTAATCGTGAAAATAATATTCAAACTCGAGAAAAAGGAATCGAATTACGTGAAAATGAGCTGGCACAAATAATTACCGCTCAAAATCAGAAATTACAGAAAATCGCCCAAATGACCCCCGAAGAAGCAAAAAAGCAGTTGATGGACAATATGATTAACGACGCCAAACTCGAGGCGGCTGCTCATATCAAGGAAATAAAAGAAAAAGCGGAGCAAGAAGCTGATAAAGAGGTTAAAGAAATAATTCTTTCGTCCATATATCGCTGTGCCGCGGATTATACGGTTGAGTCGACTGTTTCCGTGGTCAATCTCCCCAGCGATGAAATGAAAGGTCGGATTATCGGACGTGAAGGGCGCAATATCCGTTCTTTTGAAACGGTAACCGGGGTTGATGTTATTGTCGATGATACGCCGGAAGCTGTTATTTTATCCGGTTATGATCCCGTTCGACGTGAAATAGCTCGTATGGCATTGGAAAAGCTGGTAACGGATGGGAGGATTCACCCTACTCGTATTGAAGAAGTAGTGGCTAAATCCCAGAAAGAAATGGAAATTATTGTTAGAGAAGCGGGAGAACAAGCCTGTTTTGAATTAGGGGTACATGGATTACACGCTGATGTCATATATCAATTGGGTAAGTTGAATTTTCGGACTTCTTACGGTCAAAATGTTTTAGCTCATTCTAAAGAAGTGGCTATGCTTTGCGGTTTGATGGCAGCGGAGTTAGAGCTTGATGCGGTGTTAGCCAAACGTTGCGGGCTGCTTCATGATATCGGAAAAGCTATTGACAGAGAAACCGAGGGAACACATACCCAAATTGGGGCTGATTTCATGCAGCGCTATAGAGAAAATGAAATTGTCATCAATGCCATCGAGTCCCATCATGGGGATGTCCCCATAAAAAGCCCTTATCCCATACTGGTTCAGGCGGCAGATGCTATTTCGGGAGCTCGCCCCGGAGCGCGCAGAGAACCTTTGGAAGCTTATGTGAAAAGACTTCGTCAATTGGAAGAATTGGCTGATAGCTTCAAGGGAGTTGCCAAAGCGTATGCTATCCAAGCCGGTCGTGAAGTCAGGGTAATTGTGGAGAATGAAACTCTTGATGATTTAGGTTGCGCTATTTTGGCCGATGATATTGCGGCAAAAATTGAAAGCGAAATGCAATACCCGGGACAAATTAAAGTTACTGTTATCAGAGAAAGCCGAGCTACCGAATTTGCCAAATAAAAATATTTTACTAATCGTTAACTTTTTCTTATTGTTAAAGCTTAGGTTAGCAAATAACAAACTATTAGAAAGTTTTTAATGGCTGATTTAACTATAATGTTTGTAGCGGATATTTGCGGTAAAGCGGGCAGACAGGCCGCTTCATATATGATAAAACCGATGCGGGAAAAATATGCTGTTGATTATGTCATTGCCAATGTCGAAAATGCCGCCGGTGGTTTTGGTGTTACTCCGGAAATGTCAAAAAAGATTTTTGGGTATGATGTGGATTTACAAACTTCGGGTAATCATATCTGGGATAGAATTGATATCGTTAAATATTTTGTAACCAAACCGAAACTACTAAGACCGGCTAATTATCCTCAGAGTGTTCCGGGCGGTGGTTCTTTCATCGATTCCATAGGTGAAATTAAAATTGGGGTGCTCAATCTTATGGGTAGAACCTATATGAAAGATATTGATTGCCCTTTTAAAGTTGCTTTACAAGAAATATCTGTTTTAAAAGAAGAGACGGACATTATTTTTGTGGATTTTCATGCCGAAGCGACTTCTGAAAAACAAGCAATGTGGTATTATCTCGATGGCAAGGTGTCAGCTGTTGTTGGGACTCATACCCATGTCCAAACGGCAGATGAACAAATAAGTGCGTTAGGAACGGCCTATATTACCGATGCCGGTATGACCGGACCTTATAAATCTGTTATTGGCATGCAAATAAAACCTTCTCTGGACCGTTTTTTAACCGGTATGCCAATTCGTTTTTCCACTGCTGCCGAAGATGTGAAAATGTCGGGAGTGATTGTTAAAATTGATTCTGAAACAGGCGAAGCTTTGAGTATACAAAGATTTATTGAGGATTTCGACCCGGAATCTTATGAAAGGAAAAATGAAAACTAATTACCGTAAGGTAATGTTTAATATAATCTATGAGTTTCCAATTAATTGATGGCAAGTTAGTTGCCAAAGCCATAAAAGATGGTCTGAAACCCCGTATTAAGGCTTTAAAAGACAAAGGCATTGTCCCCGGTTTGGCGGCGGTATTGGTAGGCGATGATCCGGCATCGGCAACTTACGTTAACAGTAAGGCGAAAGCTTGTCAGAAATTAGGTATATATTCGGAAGTTATAAGAAAAGAGGCTTCCATTACCCAGAAAGAATTGGCGGAAATCATAAAAACGCTCAATGAAAACACTAATATCCATGGTATTCTTGTTCAATCACCGCTTCCCAAGCATATTGACGAACTTGCCATTACCTTGATTATCAATCCGGAAAAAGATGTCGATGGGTTTCATCCTTTTAATGTCGGGATGATGTTTTTAGGTAGAGAAACATTGTTACCTTGTACTCCTCATGGTATTCTTAATTTACTTGAGTATTACAATATAAATCCTGATGGGAAGGAAGTTGTCGTTGTCGGTCGTTCCAATATCGTAGGTAAGCCGGTGGCATCTTTGTTGACCCAAAAAAGTAAAATGGGAAATGCTACCGTGACCATCGCTCATTCCCACACAAAGAATTTACCCCTTATCACTCAAAGAGCGGATATCTTAATCGTTGCTATCGGTAAACCGGAGGTGATTACAAGTAATATGGTAAAAGAAGGTGCTATCATTATCGATGTGGGGGTTAATCGTGTTGATGATGAGAATGCGAAGAAAGGGTATCGTTTGGTTGGTGATGTTGATTTTGAAGATTGTAAAAATAAAGCTTCCTACATTACTCCGGTTCCCGGTGGAGTGGGACCTATGACCATTGCCATGTTAATGACTAATACTGTCATTGCCGCTGAAAACAGTTGGGAACAAACCGGCTAATAGCAAATTATGATGCAATCTCATTGACTAAATGTGCATAATTATTCAGTATTTATTTGTAGTTTTTTTGCTTTATTTGATATTACTTCAGAATTGAACTATGCTCTGATTTATTTTTCGTCTCTTAACTTCTATATTGTTAAATGACAATTAGATATGTGATTAAATAGTTGAGAAAAATATTCCCTTTCTTTTTTATATCGTAACGATTTAAAGGCATAATCTTTGCTTTTTTATAAATGCTGAATTGTACCTATTACAAATGAATAAAGGAATTATTAAGTTTTCATGAAGATATTCAAGATACTGTTGTTCTTTTTAATATTACCTTTATTCTTATCGGTTCATGTTTTTTCTGAAAATTTGGGGCATAATTTAAGTTCTATATCAAACTTAGAGAACACGACTAATAATAGTAACCTTTATTTCTATAATTTTTATACGATATCGTCTAATCCCATAGCCGGAGAATACTCCAATTATACTCTCTCTTTGGAAATGACCTATGATACTTACACCAAGTTAAAAAATGGTGGAATATCATTTGTTTTTCCGGATAATTTTGATATTTCCCAAATTTTTGTTAATAATTTAACTACTGCTTCCAAAAATATTGATCTGCAGATGTTAAATTTTCATGTGTCCGATCAAATTGTTACCTTAAGGTTAAAGCTTTTCCAAGTTGAGAATAACGACAATAAACAGTCTTTGTTCGCCAAAGAGAGTGACACCGGTGACATCGTTAAAATAAAATTAGATATAAATAATGTTAAGAATAGTTCTTTGGCCAAAGATTATCAGCTTGTTGCTGTCGGTGTGAAGCAAAATAACATTATTATTTCCGGTCCTTCGTTTTCCAATTTTTTTGCTATTGAACCCAATGCTTTGGCGTCAATTAGCGTTATCCCTTCGGAGGATACTACTCTTCAAGCGGGGACTTCTCTTGATTTTTCCGCCGAAGGATATGACGAGTTTGGGAATAAAATAGAGGGGCTTACTTTCTTTTGGTCTTTGGGGGATTGTACCGACTGTATCGGTATGTTTTCTGATTCGACATTGTATGTGACTCATACCGGAACCGGTCGAGCGGTAGCGAAATCATCGGGTATTACCGGTGAATCCGGTCTTATCACCGTCATTCCGGGTGAGCTCTACCGTATGATGCTTAGTATATCCGATACCCAATTCGTAGGGTATAATCTGCATTCCACCGATGCTATCATTCTTTATGATGAATTTGATAACTTAATTACCGATTATGATTTATCACTACACCCTATTACTTTGAATGTAGGAGAGGGAATTTTACAGCCCTATGTTATTGATAATAATAGCCTTTTGATCGGGGGGGTAATTCGTTTACAAGCAACGGGCATTCATTATATCGGCCTTTCTACGACCACCGACGTTTATGCCGTTTCCGATGGTATTACATCGAATACCGAAACCGTATCTTTTAATCGTTATGATATTTTGGATGCTGTTAATTTTAACGGTGAAACCATTAGTAAAGTTTTCGCTGGTCATCAAACCGATATAAAAGTTCCCGTAATAAATAGGGGGAATGTTCTCAGTGATAAACAACTGCAGTTAACTTTATTTTATCGTTCTCAATCTCCCCAGAAAATAATGGTATCTTTGGAACCTCCTCCTTTAGATGAAATTGATAGCGTTGACTTAAGTTTGCCGGTACTTGATAATTATCCATCCGAAGATACTTTGGTCTTGATGTTACAATCAAGTTTCATGTATGGGGGAGAAGAGCTTTTAGTTGTTGATACGGAATTGTTTCCGGTAAGTGTTCTTAGTCCGGCAATATTCAATATCGTGGAAAATTCTTTTAAACCTGATACTGTTTTAGCAGAAAACTCTTTTCCGATTTCTTTTGATGTCTTCTCTGATAATTTTAATCAACCGATTGATAGTGTGAATTTAACCGTTCAATTGACAGATATTCCCGGTGGAGATACTTTTACCACACTATATCAAGGGACACCATCTTATACTTCTTATGAAAATGGTATTATATCTTATCGTGGCCTAAATGGTGAATTGAGTTCCTATCCGCAAAACAAACCTAACGGTTGGTATTATGTTAAAATGGATTATAATTTGTATTCTTCCGGTGAAAAGTTTACTTTGGAGAACTCATCGCCGGATTCTATCTATGTGATCTTCAAGGTGTCTTTAAGTTATATTGATGATTCTTTTGCCCCTCTTGATATTTATACCGGGTCTG
>JAADHM010000095.1 GCA_013151855.1 FCB group bacterium
ATGATTACCGGCGAGTAATTCAAAGAGCGGAGAAGTTTTACCGTTAAATCTACGGTATTACGTGGATTCATTTGCTTATCTATTTTATAGTAATACCTTGACAAATCATGTATATAAGCGGCATTTATTATACTCCCCTTTTCCTTATGGGGAAGGTGCATATGAGAACATAGTTTTTCCACATATTTCCCCACTCTACGATTATGATTGTCGCTAAGGTTGGCTTTCGATGATAACAAGGAAGTAAATAGCTCCAGATTCTTAATCAGCAATCCGCCTTCGCTTTTGGATGAATCACTATCCAGTAAAAGCCCCGAAGCTGATTCGTAATATCGTACCATCGTGCGCGGGGATATTTTTCGCAACCGATCGATAAGGTCGAGATAATCTCCCGATACCGTATCTTTTATAAAAACGGTATGGAACTGTTTGTCTTCCAGCATATCAATAGCATCATCGGCGGAATCGGTAATAAATACGTGATAGTTATCACGTTCCAAAAGAGACCGTAAAAGAGGACCGGCATATTCTTCATCGGTGACCAAAAGAATATTCCCACGGTTTTTTTCATCGGGATAAATATCATCAACAACACTCTTATCTTGTTCCAAAGAAATTTTTCCGGTATCGGTGGCAAAATCGGGAATTTCTAACAACAAATTATTATCCAAAGAAGTGTCATAGCCCAAATAATATTTGGCAATAGCCGTGTTCAAAGCCAATTCGGCAGCGACATAAAGCTTTATTTCTTTTCCGCGGGCAACAAAACTAAGCTCATTATAAAGAGAAGAATCGGTGGGGGTTTCACAGGCAATTTTTAAGACGTTGTTATCCGTATCATAATCAAAAGGTAACACCTTGCGGGCTACGGCTATTTTGGTAGGAACCATTTTTATGATGAGGTCAGAGATTTCCAACTCGCCCAGCACCACCCCCTCACAGTTAAATTGCTTTGATAGAGCCTTTACCAAAGTATTTTCATTTATATAGCGATGATACAATAATTGAGAGCCGAACTTTCCCCCATGGGCATGTTGCCGCATCAAAGCTTCTTTAACCTGCTCCTCCGATATTAAACCTTCTTTTATTAAGATTTCATCCAGACGTAATTTTTTGTTTTTCTTTGCCATCAGACACCGCTTAATTCTTGTGATTCTTCGGTTTTCATCGCATAAAATTGAGAAGGATCAATAGCTACTCTGATTGCTTCTTCCGGAGTAATTTTGCTCGTATCCACAAGAGCTTTAAGGTGGCTATCCAAAAGCCGCATACCATATTTTTTCCCTGTCTGTATAGCGGTCATCAATTGTTGTGTCTTCCCTTCTCTTATGATATTGGTTATCGATGTTGTCCTGGCCAGAAATTCGTAAGCGACAAGACGCCCGGAACCATCGGCTTTATTCAATAACTGTTGAGAGATGACGCCGACAATGGTATCGGCTAACATAACTTTAATCTGTTGTTGTTGTTCCGTAGGAAAAATATCCACAATGCGATTGATAGTACTGGCGGCATTATTGGTATGAAGCGTCCCCAATACCAACAAACCAACTTCGGCGGCGGTAACAGCCAAAGATATCGTCTCCAAATCTCTCATCTCACCGATTAAAATGACATCGGGATCTTCACGGAGAGCGGCTTTGAGAGCATGAGCGGAGGATTGGGTATGAAGTCCAATCTGTCGTTGTGATATTAAGGAATTTTTGCTCTCATGCACATATTCTATGGGGTCTTCCAAAGTGATAATGTGTTTGGAAAAATTGGTGTTGATATGATCCACCATCGCTGCCAAAGTGGTTGATTTTCCCGAGTTAGTGGGACCGGTGACCAAAATTAAACCGGCTTGGTTTTCCACCAATTTAGCCACATTGTCGGAAAATCCCAGAGTACGTAAATTTTGTATTTCTTCGGGGATAAGACGAATAGCAGCCCCAATTCCACTGTGTATCTTATATATGTTTATGCGAAATCGACCGGTATGACTTATACTATATGCGAAATCGAGGTCGCCGGTTTTTTCAAACTTACGTATTTGTTCATCGGATAAAATCTCGTAAATAAGCTGGCGGATATTTTCACTCCCCAAAACTTTATGTCTGGTTTTTTCCAATTGCCCTTTTACCCGAATTACCGGAACAGAACCGGCAACAAGGTGTAAATCGGAAGCCTTGGCTTCCTTAATAATCTGAAGCAGTTGATCTATTGTTGCCATAATAATTCTTTATTAAAAACTTTTATTTATCACCTTATCGGAAATTTCTCCGAAAGATTTAAACAAGGAGACAGCAAAATAACTGCTCAATATTTGCACAGCCATAAATTCAATTTTAAAATGGCTGTTATTACTTTTTCATTATAGAAACCGATAAGATTTGTTTTTAACTTGCATCTATTTTAAAAAAAATTTTATTGTTTCTATGCCCCGAAGAGTAAAACAAAAACCTTCACTTTTAACCCCTATGATGGATAATTTCATCAAAAGGCTTTCCGGAACCAACCTCCGTTGGCGCCGAAAAATCGTTAAATATGGCTCCTGGATTATCGGTTTGTTGTTTTTCTATTCTCTGATGAGCGGAACTTACGGTATCCCCCGTATAATCAGTCTGGAGCTTCAAAAAAAAGCTCTTATAGAAAACAATCAAAAAGATCTCATCGACTTAATTGACGGTGCTCGAGAAAAACGAATGTTATTAAATGACAAATATTACATCGAATCTATTGCCCGCACTCGCTATCACATGGTTTATCCCCATGAAACTATTTACCGTTTCCTCGATAAATAAAAGCTATGTCCATAGAAAAATCAGAAGCTGTAATATTGAAATCCTTCAACTGGTCCGAGTCATCTCGAACGGTTGTTTTTTTTACCCTAAATTTTGGTCGGCTGGCATTGGTGGACAAAGGGGGACGAAGCTTGAAAACGAAACGCGGCAGGCTTATCCCTTTTTCTCGTATGGAGATAACTTTTTATCATTCCGAAAAAGAATCTCGAGGATATATTTCCGATGCGGAATTATTGGAAGTATTCTCTATGGAAAAAGACGGTGGTTTGGGGCGGTTGGCTTATTCTTCCGCCGCTTGTGAACTTCTGCTAAAATTACTGCCCGAAGAACAACCCCAAAAACAGCTCTATCACTATCTTGTTAGCTTTTTAAAACACATGGAGAAAGACGACAAAAAATATTTACCGGCGGTATTTATTGCTTTTTATTTGAGATTATTATCCCAATTGGGCTATCACCCCTCATTGGCTTATTGTGCCTCCTGCGGAAACGATATTAACAACACCACTACGGGTAATCAGGTATTTTTCGATGTCAGAAGAGGGGGAATAATATGCACTACTTGCCAAAAACCGACAGATGATTATATTAGCTTTCCAAAAGAAACATATAAGCTTTTGTCAGCCTTACAAACGGCATCGTTAAATGAAGCCGCCACTTTGCCGATTGGTTACCAAAAGGCCGCTTTGCTTTTAGAAGTGCTGACAAAATTCATCGGCAATCAAACAGGAGATAGTATGAACTTAAATTCACTGGCTTTCATTGAAAAACTGAAAAACGGACAGCAATAGGATACAAGTAATATGAGTAAGAAAAATAGCAACAACGACTTGATGGACAAAATCGTATCATTGTGCAAACGCCGTGGTTATGTCTTCCCCTCATCGGAGATTTACGGAGGCTTAAACTCATGCTGGGATTACGGACCGCTGGGAGCCGAATTAAAACGCAATTTGAAAAACTACTGGTGGGATTCGATGACCAACCGACGGGAAGATATCGAAGGCCTGGATGCGGCGATTTTGATGCATCCTCAGGTTTGGCATACTTCCGGCCATATTTCCGAATTCAACGACCCGATGGTAGATTGTAAAACCTGTAAAGCCCGCTTCCGAGCCGATAAATTGGCGGAAGCCCGCTGTCCTAAAAAACCATCAAAATCACCGCTGGAATGCGGCGGAGAATTAACGGAGCCACGCCAATTTAATCTGATGTTCAAAACCTTTATGGGTCCGGTTGAAGATGATACCAATGTCGTTTACCTGCGTCCCGAAACAGCTCAGGGCATATATGTCAACTTTTTGAATGTCAAAAATTCCTCCCGCCAAAAAATCCCCTTCGGCATTGCTCAAATCGGCAAAGCTTTCCGTAATGAAATAACTCCCGGTAATTTTATCTTTCGTACCCGTGAATTCGAACAAATGGAAATGCAGTATTTTATTCACCCTTCCGAAGATGAAAAATATTTCGAATACTGGCGACAAGAACGATGGAAGTGGTATCAATCGCTGGGAATCGATATGGATAAAATGCGCTGGCACAAACACGGAGATGATGAATTAGCTCACTATGCCAAAGCAGCTTATGATATTGAGTTCGAATACCCGTTCGGATGGCAGGAATTGGAAGGTATTCACAATCGCACCGACTTCGATTTAAGCCGCCACATGGAAGCAACTAAAAAAGATTTACGATATCGCGATGACCGTTACCAAGAAAAGTTTATTCCCTATATTATCGAAACTTCAGCAGGTTGTGACCGAACCTTGTTAACTTTGATTGTCAACGGTTATGATGAAGTGGAAGTTAAAGGTGAAAAAAGAGTTTTTCTCCGTTTATCTCCCAAAATCGCTCCGATCAAAGCCGCTGTCTTTCCTTTGGTGAAAAAAGACGGTATGCCGGAATTCGCCGAAAAAGTTTATCATGAACTGAAAAAACATTTTAAAGTGTTCTATGATGTCTCGGGAGCTATCGGCAGAAGGTATGCCCGTATGGATGAAGCCGGATGTCCTTATTGTATCACTGTTGACGGTCAAACTTTGGAAGATGAAACCATGACTTTGCGTGACCGCGACAGTATGGAACAAAAACGGATGAAAGTCGATGAGATAATTACTTTTTTGACCAAACAAATAACGGCTTAGCCCTTATCAAAAAGTAAAAATGCTATTGATTCAGCTATTTTAAATTGACTTTAGTGAAAAATTAAAAAATATCTGTTGATAGTCCTTCACAATATGAAGGACACAAGAATAATCACTTAGATAACACTATTGAAATCATCGTTATCTAACACTAAATTGAGGTAAGTAAAAACAATCCATAACCATTATAGAAAAACAACTTACAAGCACCAGGCATGCATTTCTAAAGCTTTGGCAATTTCTTTCAGGCTGGGAAAAAGGGGAGCATCTTTCCCACGGTTTTTGGTACGCAAATCAGTTAAAGCCAAACCGTCGACAATAACTGTCGGTGATTTTACCGGCTTATCGGTTTCAATCACGTTAGCCAAAATACCTCTTTCTTTGATAAAGTTTTTAATAAAGTCCCTGGTTTTAAGCTGCCGCGGGTCTTTACTTGAGTAAACCAGACCAACTTCCATATCAGCCTCCTTTCACGACAAATTGTTTCTAAAATTACATAAAACATCATTATGTAATTATCAATTAAAACTTCTATTTATTATTTTAACAAAGAAGCCTTAGCAACGTTCCCAATTAAATACAAAACGATGAACTACCCCTGAAGCATAAGTAATATAATCAGAATAATTTTAAAAACAAACTAAAAAACGGTTATTTTTTTGTTTAGCCACAATGTGAAACTATTAAACAAAAAAAGCAGGTCTTAATAAAAGAGTCAAATCAAGACCTGCCTTATTGGTTAAAGTTATACTTACTTATGATTAAGTTTAGGGGCAAGTAACTGGAGCAGGGCCACTCTTAAACAGATAGTTAATCAAATAAAGAATATCATTAGCACCAACTATACCGTCACTATTGACATCGGCTTCTTCTGTACAAGAAGGCTCAGGGCCACTTTGGAAAAGATATTGAATAATATATAATATATCGTTGGCACTTACTTGATCATTAGGATCGCTATCAACATTGCCGCGTCTACCAAGACAACAACTCTCCGTTACATAAGCCGCAAAGGGATGTGAAAACTCACTCCATACCCCTCCATCCTTAGAACGCACCCTCCAATAAAATACTGAGTCTACCCCCAAAGGCGTTGAAACCGTAAAGGTCGGTGACAATAAAGTAGAATCATCATATATCGGAGCTCGAAAATCATAATACCGGTCCAATTGAAAATGATAAAGCTCCGACTGTAAACCAGATAGAAGACCTTGGCTGGCTGATGACCCCCATTCGAAAATAGGCTCCTTATTCGTGGGATATCCGTTGGCGGGATGTATCGATGATGTCTCTTCTACATCAAAGTAAAATACAATACTATCACCATCAGGGGGAACGGGATAATTTAAAAAGCACATCCTCTCCCGTGAACCATCTATACCAATTCCTATACCACAATAAGCACTCTCTAACACGCCCGCTTTCTTCTTAAAGATTATTTCATATTCACCATACTGTAAATTATAATCGTAGGCCTGATCATCTAATAAATCATTAAGAGTGTCTACAAAAAGTGACCAATAATCTGAGCTGGCTACTGTCTCTAACTGCCTTGAGATAATAAGACCAATAGGATTGACTACCTTAACTTGAACATTATCATAACCGGTCGTTATCATCTCATCGGGAAGAATAGAAACACCGCTAAGTTCATTTATGGCTATAACACTACTGTCGCTTTCTCCTCCTATTACATAATCAGGAGCTCCATTACGATCAATATCTATATTAACTAACGCTTGTAAAAAACTATCTGTACTGCTCAAATTAAATGATTGATGGTACCCTATACCGACCATCTCCATAATATATCTCCATAGATGAAGTGCTCTGATTAACCAATTGAATATCAAGAACACCGTCTTTATCAGCATCGGATACAACAAAATTTAGCGCCGAACCAAAAACGGTAATAGTATCATAACTCGATATCCCTCCATTACCATCACCCAAAGCTATCACCAATAAACTGGTGTCATTCACACCTGAAAGAAGACCTGTTAACGTTATAAAATCTGACTTGTTATCAAGATTGAGGTCAATATCAGATATAACTGAGGTAACATCATAAGACCTGTAAGCAATCTTCAAAGCAGCTGATTCAAGCATGGAACCCGTACCATCATTGAGATATATTTTAGCCGAATCATCAATGGTAACAACAATATCATCATAACCATCTTTATTAAAATCACTCACATCAACAGCATCAAAATCAAAGGGCAAAGTCAAGGTGGAAGGAAAATTCCCATTACCATTACCAAATAAAATGGTGTGTTTACTGACAATTAAATCCAATAGTTGATCGTCATTAAAAAAACCTGTCGATAACGACGGATAAGCAGAATCGTTTTCAATATCGGGTGGTGATAGAAACATCGTTAATGACATCGAATTAACGGTAAAGGTCCTATCACCATTATTAATGAGAGTATAAATATTCGAGGTTGTTCTGGCTACAATATCCAATAAAGTATCTTTATTTATAAAATTAATATCAATATCTGCTCCTTTTATTTCTGTCATATCTAAGGCGTATCCATAAGGTGTCTCGAGCGTACCATCTGCTTTCCCATAAGCGATAAAAAGAGAATCAGCATTATTACCACTATAAACAACATCCATATAATTGTCCCTATCAAGGTCTGCACGTTTAATAAAATATATATTACCCATAGTAGTATCTGAGGAAACGTCAAAGAAAGTGCCGGTATCACAAACATTCCCAACACCATCTCCATCTGAATCTAATTGATCTGGATTGTAAACAAAAGGACAATTGTCACCGCCATCAGGAATTCCGTCACCATCAGTATCATTAGAAGCAGAAGTGCTTAGCTTGGTCACAAAAGCATCATAAGTACCACCTTGAAATGTTCCTTGA
>JAADHM010000140.1 GCA_013151855.1 FCB group bacterium
AAAAAAGCGATGTAGATTAACAAATTTATTACCTTCAGTAATTTTGACATACACTTCTTTCTAACATTTTTCTAATAAAACGAGCAGAATCAACAGAAAATAAACTCATTTCCAATCATTTCCCTCCTTGTTTTTGTTGATTTTTTATCGTTGGTGACGATAATAGCTCTATGGCTCGTATTCAAAAACCACCACCGGGACGGCTGATTGTGTCCGTTATCTATTCTTCAATGGACGCTCTCGCCGATGCCGTCAATGTCCTCGAAAAACGGTTTGGCCGCGTTCAGTTTGAAACGCTGGAAATACCCTGCTATGAAGCCGATGTCTATCGTGAAGAAATGGGAGATAATTTGTTGCGGCGGCTTTTCTCCTTTGAAAAAAATACCCCCCGCGATATGCTTCCCGAATTAAAAAATATCTGCCACAAAATCGAACCGCAATTTGCCGATGTGGTCGATGATTACTCTTTTCGCACCGTCAATATCGACCCGGGCATTCTGACGCCTTCCAATCTGGTGATGGCTTCGCATAAGGAATACAATCACCGCATTTATCTCAAAGATGGCGTATATGCCGAAATAGCGCTTATTTTCTCACGGGGGCAATTCCGCCGCCTTCCGTGGACTAATCCTGATTTTTGTAACGAAGAAGCCATCAATTTTTTCCAACGGGTAAGACAGAGCTTTGAAATATTGGAAGCCACTCAAGAATCATTAAGTATTTAGAGTTGTTCTTTTAACTTTCCCCATATTTTTTTCAGCAACCATATTTTCTCTTTTAATGGGCAAAACAATACATTATAGGGAGCATATTCGATAACAACGGGCAGAGAAGAGATTGTTTGACTTCAATGATTCTGTGATTTATATTCGCTATATTATATAAAGGAGACCAATATGAAACCAAAAAAAGTTAAAGCCGCTCGTGGTTTGAAACTCTCCTGTAAAGGATGGCATCAAGAGGCTGCTTTAAGAATGCTTAATAATAATTTAGATCCCGAAGTTGCCGAGAAACCGGATGAGCTGATTATTTACGGCGGTTCGGGCAAAGCGGCGCGCAACTGGGAATCATATCATGCCATCGTTAAATCTCTAAAACAATTGAACAATGACGAAACTTTGTTGATACAGTCGGGAAAACCGGTCGGTGTTTTTAAAACTTACGATTATGCTCCGCGGGTTTTAATCGCCAATTCCCATCTGGTGCCCGCTTGGGCGACCTGGGAAAAATTTCGCCAGTTGGAAAAAATGGGTTTGATTATGTTTGGCCAGATGACCGCCGGAAGTTGGATTTATATTGGTACGCAGGGAATCATTCAGGGGACTTTTGAAACTTTTGCCGCTGCCGCAGCGCAGCATTTCCAAGGGGATTTGTCCGGACGCTGGATTCTTACCGGTGGTATGGGCGGTATGGGTGGCGCTCAACCATTGGCGGGGACAATGGTCGGGGCTTCTATTTTGGTTGTCGAAGTGGACGAAAAGAGAATCAACCGCCGTCTTAAACAGGGTTTTTGCGATGTCAAAGTAAAGGAACTCGATAAAGCTTTAAAGCTAATCAAAGAACACACCAAATCCAAAGAACCGATTTCCGTTGGCTTGGTGGGTAATTGTGCCGAAATATTTCCGGAAATTTTCCGCCGCGGGATTCTTCCCGATATCGTCACCGACCAAACCTCGGCGCATGACGAGCTTAGCGGATATATTCCCGAAGGTTTGACGATGGTGGAAGCTAACCGTTTGCGGAAGAAAAACCCTCGGGATTATATCAAACGTTCTTATGAATCGATGGTCAAGCATTGCTCGGCGATGCTCAAATTTCAAAAAGCCGGTTCGGTGGTGTTCGATTATGGCAATAATCTGCGCGGTCAGGCTAAAACCGGTGGCTTGAAAAACGCTTTTGATTATCCCGGATTTGTGCCGGCTTATGTGCGCCCTCTTTTCTGTGAAGGAAAAGGTCCTTTCCGCTGGGTGGCACTTTCCGGTGATCCCAAGGACATCAAGGTGACCGATGATTTGATTTTAGATAAATTTAAACATAATAAAATGCTGGTGCGCTGGATTAAATTGGCACAGGAAAAAATTCCGTTCCAAGGGCTACCGGCACGTATTTGCTGGTTAGGTTACGGTGAAAGAGCGGAATTCGGTGATATTATCAATAATTATGTAAAAAAAGGTAAAATCAGCGCTCCCATTGTTATCGGTCGTGACCATCTCGATTGCGGCAGTGTCGCTTCCCCTTATCGGGAGACGGAAGGGATGAAAGACGGCTCTGACGCCATTGCCGACTGGCCGTTGCTCAATGGCTTGTTGAATGCCGTATCCGGCGCCAGTTGGGTTTCTATTCACCACGGCGGCGGAGTGGGTATTGGCAATTCCATTCATGCCGGTATGGTTATCGTTGCCGATGGCACCAAGGAAATGGCGGTGCGGCTGAATCGGGTGCTGACCAATGACCCCGGAAGCGGTATTGTTCGCCACGCTGATGCCGGTTATCAGGAAGCAATTAAGTTTGCCAAAAAGAATAAAGTAAAAATTCCTATGTTGAAAAAGTAGCTTCTCTAATTTTAGCTATTTTACCTGATGAACAAATTGATTGATATATCGGACTAAGGTTTTTGGGGTTAAAGGGAGTAAACCATAGTACCTTCTTTTGATATTTATAAAATTGGAAAAAAGCTTTCATAGTTTAAGAAATAACGGAAAAGAAAAAAGTAAGAGTAAAAAGACCATGGCATTAGAAAAAAAAGCAACTTTGTTAATTAAAAATATCGGTCAGTTAATCACGATGGAAGGATTGGTACCTCGCATTGGAAAAAGCATGAGTGATTTGAGGCTGATTGAAAACGGTGGCGTTGCCGTTGCCGGTGATGAAATTCTTGCCGTGGGGAAATCGGACCTTGTGGAAGGGCAGTCCACTCTTGCCGAAGGGTGTTTGGTCATCGATGCCAAAGGGATGGTGGTCACTCCCGGTTTTATCGACCCCCATACGCACCCGGTATTCTCTATGACGCGGGAAAAAGAGTTCGAGATGCGCCTTCAAGGCAAAAGTTATATGGAAATAGCCCAAGCCGGCGGCGGTATCCGGGCTTCCGTAAGAGACCTGCGCTCGACCCCGTTCGATATTTTGAAAGAAAAGACAAAGGAGCGACTCGACCGCTTCTTACAATACGGTGTCACTACTATCGAAGCCAAATCCGGTTATGGGTTATCCACGGAATCGGAATTAAAACAGTTGGAGATTATCCGTGAGTTGAACCAAACCCATCCCCTTGATTTGGTGCCCACTTTTTTAGGTGCGCATGAAGTTCCCGATGAATACCGCGACCAAAAAGAAAAATATATCGATATCTTAATAAATGAGATGCTTCCCGCCGTTACCAAAGACAATTTGGCGGAATTTTCCGATGTTTTCTGTGAAGAAGGGGTTTATACCGTTGAAGAATCGAGAAGGATTCAAAAAGAAGCCGCCAAGCTGGGTTTACAGTTGAAGTTCCACGCCGATGAATTAAAATCAACGGGCGGCGCTGAGTTGGCCGCATCCATGGATGCTTGCTCGGCTGACCATTTGGTATATATCTCCGAGGAAGGGATCAAGGCGATGGCACGGTCGGGCACGGCGGCGGTGCTTTTACCGGGAACGACTTTTTCTTTGGGCGGGAAAAAATATGCTCCGGCGCGCAGCATGATTGAAGCCGGTGTACCGGTGGCTCTCTCCACCGATTGCAATCCGGGTTCCAGTTACAGTGAGTCTTTACCGATGATTATTTCTTTGGCGGCACTGGAAATGAAATTGACCGCCGCCGAAGCCATTTCCACCGTAACGGTCAACGCCGCTTATGCCATCGACCGTCAGGATATTATCGGGCAACTGAAGCCGGGTTATCAATCCGATATTACTATCTGGAATATGTCCGATTATCGAGAACTTCCTTATCATTATGGTGTCAATCTGGCGGCAAAGGTGATAAAAAAGGGAAAGTTGGTAGCCAACAATTAAAGATAGTAAGACGTCTTTTTAATAAACGGATTTTCTATGGTTAATAAGAAATTGATAAGCATCGTTATCTTGATAAATTTGGTAACCGTCGGTTGTGGAGTGTATACTTTCAAACCCAAAGGGAAATCTGAAATAAAAAGTATTGCCATTGAACGTTTTCAGAACAAAACTTCCGAATATGGCTTGGCAGACCAATTAACCGATGAGGTGACCGATGCTATTATTGCCGACGGAAGTATGGAAGTGGTCACTCCCGATAAAGCCGAAGCCATTTTGACCGGTATTTTGACCCGTTATGAACGGAAACCTTATAAATATGATGAAAATGATCAGGTGGAAACTTATGCCGTTTATATGTATTTTGACATTGCTCTTAAAAAAAGCACCGATGGTTCCGATATATGGCGTGAGAATATGAATCAAATCGGTGTTTATCGTGTCGCCGATGAGACCGAAGAAGATGGCCGACAGAAAGCAATTGCTTTGCTGGTTCAGGACATAATTAATAAAACTACCAAAAGCTGGTGAGTTACTTATAATTATATTTATTGACAGTTGATTGATACGGGATTATTATCAAATGATAGTGAGGATTTATAATGACGTTTTATAAAAAATTGGTTTTCCTGTCTTTCTTGTTTTTAACTTTGGTGTCTTTGGTTTTACCCTTAAATGCCAAAAATATTAATTCCCATGCCGGTACCAGTGCTTTTCCCTTTTTGAAAATAAATCTTGGCGCTCGTGCGGTGGCTATGGGCGGAGCTTTTACGGGTTTGGCTAATGATGAGTCGGCTATGTATTATAATCCGGCGGGCATTACCAATTTTGAAAACAAAAGATTTATTTTGGGATACCATAATTACTTTGTCGATATTCAAAATGGATTTATCGGTTATATAAGTCCTTTGGGTTTCAATAAGGCGATAGGTGTCTATGCCAGTTATCTGAACTATGGGGACTTCACCGAGACCGACCAGTTTGGCAACACAATGGGGACTTTCAGTGGTGGGGATTTGCTCTTGGCGACCACTTTTGCCATGAAAAAAGGATATTATTTCAGCTTTGGTGCCACCGCAAAATTTATTTATGAAAAGTTACAAGATTTTTCCGCAACCGGCCTTGCTATGGATATCGGCGCCAAATATACCGCCGACCGCAATCGCTACAGCGCGGGGATTATGCTACAAAATATAGGCTTCCAGCTTTCCAGCTTGGGTGACAAAAAAGACAAGCTGCCTTTTACCATCCGCGGCGGATTTGCCTATAACCCCATTGGTCTTCCTTTGACTTTAGTCTCTGATGTATTAATTCCCATTGATAATGACCCGGTATTCGCTATTGGCGGAGAATATTATGAATTCAAGCCTTTTTACATCCGTATAGGGTGGAATAGCTTTGGTTCCAATTTCCGCGGCGGTTATTCCGATGACAGTTGGGCGGGAATGTCGTTGGGGTTTGGGCTTGATATAAAAAAGATGCAAATATCGTATTCTTTTTCACCTGCGGCTGATTTGGGTGAAAGCCACAGAGTGACTATAACAGGAGGATTGTGATGATTACCAAATATAAAATTGGTTTAGCGGTTGTTTTATGCGCTTATATGTTGCCATTTTTGAGCGGGTGTTCCTCTTCGATTTTATCGACTCCGAAGGGCGTGGTAATGGCTATGTTCGGAGCTATGCAAAAAGATGACAAAGCGACCTTGGCACACCTTCTGGATTTACCGATCTTGATGAAAAATATCAATGAAGATTACGCTTTGCAGTCTGACAGCCCCAGAGTTTTCACCAGTCCGCAACAAATCCTTGAAGATTTAACCGATGGTGGTTTGACCAAAACCCGCTGGTTTTCCTACCAGCGTGTTATCAATAAAACCGAAGTCTCGGGCGAAACCGCCATCGTCGAAGTGACTTTCGTTGACAAACAAAATTCCAAAGGATATCGTACCAATTTCGGATTACATAAAGTGAACGGGAAGTGGAAAATCTACAGTTTTAAGTCGCTTTGAGGAATTGAGTACTTGTGAAAAAAACAACTTTTATAATTATTGTAATTTTTTCTTTAAGCTTAATATCCTGTCAAAAGACGGAAAAAAAGACATCTATGAGTAAAATAGGACAGGACACATCGTCGGTTACGGTGACCACACTCAAAAATATAGTTGATTCGGGGAAAGATATTTTTCTTTTGGATGTGCGCACCATGCCCGAGTATAAACAAGCCCATTTGAGTTTTGCCGATTTGATGATACCTTATGATAGCCTTCAATTTAATCTTAGTCGGCTTCCCCAAGATAAAAATACCGAAATGTATATATTTTGTCGGAGTGGGCGCAGAAGTAGAATTGCTACCGATTATTTATATTCTATCGGTTATACCAGAATTCATAATATCTTAGGGGGCATAATTGCCTGGAAAAAGGCTGGTTATCCGGTAGTAAGTGGTAAATGAATTGATGGTTATTAATTTTTTTCAGAAACAATTCCTTTAAATTAGCTTTATCTTTAACACCGTTTTATTTTTTTTAGTCTTTGACTGAAAATACCATTAGCAAAAAAACGTTTTTTGATAATTTCAAACGATTAAATCTTTTTAAAGATGTTGTTAATTTATTTATTCTCAAAAGGTTATAAAGACTTGAAACAGTGACAATAAATCCAAAGCCATTATTTTTATTAAAAATATTATA
>JAADHM010000220.1 GCA_013151855.1 FCB group bacterium
GGCTTTGAGCACCAAAAGTAAATTAGCCCGTCAAATTTTTGAGTTTTTAGCAAAGGAAAAAGATAAACATATTGCCCAAATTTTGAAATTCATGGAAGATCCCGCTGAATGGTTCCGCAGAAGAAAAAACCATAATTTTAGATACCATATTTAAGCTCGATTTTTTATCAAAATTGAGATTATGGTAAAATTATATAAAAAGACTAATTCTTTTAAATCACCTAAAATGTTAAAATAAAGTTATCTACACCAATCACAACAACTTAGAAATTGTCTTCACTTTTTGGATTTCTCTGATTTTTAAAGCTTTTTTATAAAGTTTTCTTGCAAACCTTCATTGAGGTAACTATCTTTTAAAAAAGCTAATTAAAGAGAGAATTATGACAAGTCGTGTTTTGGAAATAATTGTTCTGTTGATGGATTTTATGAGAAATAATCAAAAAATTCAGTCTGATGCTAATAGTTTATCATCGGCTTTATATGAGATGGGGTATTCGGAACAAGAAATTTCTATCGCTTATGACTGGTTTTTGGAGCAGTTGGGAGAAATTACCGAAGAATATTATGCTGAATTTCCGACTCGGCATTCTTCCGTTAGACTTTTGAGTGCGACTGAAAAACGATTTCTAACCCCCGAAGCTTATGGTTTCCTGTTAAAACTTATCAACCATGGTTTGCTCGATGATGAGCAATTGGAAGATGTTATTGAACGAGCTGATTTTTCGGATATGACACCGGTAACATTGGAAGAGATAAAAACCATTGCTTCATCGATTGTTTTTGAAGGGATAGAAAGCCCCGAAAAGCTCTCTTTTTTTGACCCCATAGATAATCATACGAATATTATAAATTAATCTTTTATGTCTTTGAAAGATAAAAAAGTTCTCGTGGGGTTGACCGGTGGTATCGCCTGTTATAAAATCCCCTATCTTATTCGGATGCTACGGAAAAACGGAGCGGAAGTGAGAGTGGTAATGACCGAAGGGGCTACGAAATTTATCACTCCTTTGACTTTGGAGACAGTATCCGATAACCCCGTGGCGGTGGAGATGTTCCCCGAAGCCAAATATATTGCCACCCGTCATATTGATTGGGCTCAATGGCCTGATTTGGTTTTTATTGCTCCGGCAACGGCAAATTTTTTGGGTAAAGTCGCTTCCGGAGTTTCCGATGATTTATTGACCACTATCATTTGTGCCACTCCTCGACCGGTGATGATAGCACCGGCGATGAATCCGCAAATGTGGAGCAATAAAATCACTCAGAGAAATTATACCACTCTAAAAAAACTGGGCTATGTCTTTATCGAACCCGACAAAGGCGAGATGGCGTGTGAAGATTATGGCGTGGGAAGAATGGTTGAACCACAACAACTTTTTGAAAAAATAAAAGTTTTCTTTCAGAGAAATTCAAAAAAAAAAGTTTTAAAAGGTAAAAAAGTACTGATAACTGCCGGTCCTACCCGAGAAATTATCGATCCGGTAAGATATATCAGTAATTTTTCATCGGGGAAAATGGGTTATGCTCTGGCTGAAGCGGCTTTACGCTTAGGTGCCGAAACGACATTAATTTCCGGTCCTTCGGATTTAATACCACCTTACGGAGTGAAGTTCGAAAAAGTTACCTCTACCGAAGATTTATATAAAGCCGTTAAAAAAGAATTCAGCAAAACCGATTGTTTGATAATGGCTGCGGCTCCGGTTGATTATACTCCCGTAAGAAAAGTTAATCAAAAAATAAAAAAAACCGAAAAGACAATGCAACTGTCATTGAAACCAACGGTTGATATTTTGAAACGAATCAGTCGCTATAAAAAAGAGAATCAGATTATTGTCGGCTTTGCTTTGGAAACGCAAAATGGTTTGAGTAATGCTCGCCGAAAATTGAAAGATAAACACCTTAATATGATAGTGCTTAATCAACCCAGTGCTGAAACGGGCTTTGAAAGCGATACTAATAAAGTAACAATAATTACTTCCCAGCAAAAAAAAATATCATTACCTTTGATGTCTAAAGAAGATATTTCATACAGATTGCTTGACCACATATCGAGAATGCTATAATATAAAATATTTGATTTATGAGCAGTGGGAATAAAAATATATACGAGCAATTATATCGGGCACTGTCCCATCAGATTGAAATGGGTATGGATGAAGTGATTGTAAGTAAAAGCGACCCACAACAAAAGTTGTCATCAAATAAACAAACCATATCACCATTGATGGGAATAGAGATGGACCTTTTTGCACAAAACACCAAAAAAGATGAGCCCCATTACGAATCATTGGAAGCCCATTGCCAAGCCGTTCGGGATTGTCAGCTTTGTCCGCTGGCTAAGACGCGCCATAAATTTGTTTACGGAACGGGCAACCCTCATGCCGATATTATGTTTATAGGAGAGGCTCCGGGTGCCGATGAAGATCGGTTGGGCGAACCGTTTGTGGGACGCGCCGGACAACTTTTGGACAGAATTTTGGCGGCGATTCAATTTAGTCGGAGCGATGTTTATATTGCCAATATTCTCAAGTGTCGTCCGCCCAATAACCGCGACCCTCTGCCGGAAGAAATGGAAAAATGTTTTCCGTATTTGTATGAACAGGTTAGATTAATCCAACCGAAATTGATTTGTGCACTGGGACGCATTGCGACACAGGCATTGTTGAAAACTTCGACACCTTTGGGGAGATTGCGTAAAAGATGGCATGATTTTGAAGGGATACCATTGCTTGCTACTTATCATCCGGCGGCTTTGCTGCGTTTTCAAGCTTATAAAAAAGATACTTGGGAAGATATGAAAATGCTTAAAGCGCGATGGAGTGATTTATAACAAATGGCTTATAATATATCACAAAAACAAAAGGTAGAGGCTCTTCAGCCTCCGCAATCACTTGATGCGGAACAGGCGGTTCTCGGGTCTATTATTAAAGAGCCCGAGGCTATTATGCATGCTATTGAAATTATTGATAGCTCTTCTTCTTTTTATTATCCTAAGCATCAAATGATATATCAAGCTATTTTAAATCTTTATGCCAATTCCGAACCGTGTGATATTACTACCGTAGCCAATGCTTTATTAAAAGAAAATAATTTGGAAAAGATTGGCGGACGTGTTTATCTGGTGGAGTTGGTGGAAGCGGTAGCTACCACCGCGAATATCGTGTCGTATTGTAATATCGTTTTGGAAAAAGCTATTTTACGTCGTCTTATTCAAACCTCTAACGAAATTATCAGGAGTTGCTATGCTCTGGAACAGCCGGTTGATGATTTGCTCGATATTGCGGAGTCGAATATTTTTAAGATTTCACAAGCGCGTCTTCGCAAAGGATTTGTCTCCATCAAGGATTTGATGCCTTCCACTTTTGAACAAATTGAAAATCTTCAGTCCAATGATTCCAGTTTGGTGGGGATAAAGACCGGTTATGAACAGCTTGATAATATGACCAACGGTCTTCACGGTGGGGAACTGATAATTATTGCCGGAAGACCTTCTATGGGTAAATCGGCTTTGGTCATGAACATCGCTGAAAATATCGCTATCGATTACGGAAAAGGAGTGGGGGTTTTTTCTCTGGAAATGTCCAATGAAGCTCTGGCATTGCGAATGTTATGCGGACGGTCACGGGTATCTCAACAGAGGTTAAGAGCGGGAAAACTGAAAAATGAAGAATGGCCCAGGCTTACCGCTGCCGGAGGAGTGCTTTCCGATGCTCCCATATTTATCGACGATTCCGCCAATCTTACCTCTCTGGAAATGAGAGCCAAAGCCCGGAGATTGAAAGCAAAAAGCGATGTCGGACTTATTATCGTTGACTATATTCAGATGATGCATTCTCCCGGTAGATTTGAAAATCGCCAACAGGAGATGGCGTCCATCTCCCGTAGTTTGAAAATCCTTGCCAAGGAACTCAATATCCCCGTTATTGCTTGCTCCCAACTTTCCCGTATGGTAGAACAACGGGGCGGAGAGAAAAGACCGCAACTTTCGGATTTGAGAGAATCCGGTGCTATCGAACAGGATGCCGATGTGGTTATCTTTGTTTACCGAGCGGAACATTATCTTTCTCATTTGGAAAAAACCGACCCCAAATATATCGAAGTGGAGGGGAAAGCGGAACTGATTTTATCAAAACAACGCAACGGACCTACGGGTATCGTGCCGCTTACTTTTATCAAGGAATTTGCTCGTTTTGAAAATCCCGCTCCCGGATATAGAGAGTTGCCGCCGGGAGTGGAACCGGTATCCGGACAGGATGTTCCGTTTTAGGATGTAGCATGGCGAATAGCTTACAAGAACTCGGACATTATGGTATTAAATTTGTCGGTAAGTTGGGTGGTATCACTATGCTTACCATCAAATTTATTTTATCTTTAAAAGAAATCTTTCGCTCCTCACGATTAATTTTCGAGCAGTTGTATCTTATCGGAGTCAAGTCGCTTCCTTTGATAGTCATTATCTCGATATTTGTGGGTGCCGTATCTGCTTGGCAGGCAGCTTATCAGTTTAAATTCATCGGTGCTCCGCTGAGGTTTTTAGGTAATGCGGTGGGTAAAGCGGTGGTAATTGAGTTGGCTCCGGTGCTATCCGCTATTGCTTTTGCCGGTCGCGTGGGAGCGGGAGTCACGGCTGAATTGGGAACGATGAGAGTCACGGAACAAATTGATGCTTTGGAATCAATGGGAATCAATCCGGTGCGGTATTTGGTTATGCCTCGAGTCCTTGCCAGTTTGTTTATGGTTCCTTTTTTGGTAATTTTTGCCGATTTTGTCGCCATCGTGGGAGCGTTATTGATATCTATTGTAGGGGTGGATGTTTCATCCTCACTATTTTTGGATGGGTTTCGCAATTCTTTTAAACTTTCGGATTTTATCAATGGTTTGATAAAAGCGGGTGTGTTTGGTTTTATTATCGGTATTGTAGGATGTTATGAAGGCTTCCATGCCAAGGGAGGAGCTCAAGGAGTGGGAGAGGCCACGACTACTTCGGTCGTTATCTCAACGGTGTTAATTTTGATTTTTAACTTTATTTTTGCTCTTATATTATTCCGGTTACAGTGATGGACTTAAGTTTTATTGAAATAGAGAATTTGCATAAAAGCTTCGATTCGCAACAGGTGTTAAAAGGAGTGAATCTCGGTATCGATAAAGGAGAATCGATTGTCATAATCGGTCAATCCGGCTGTGGGAAATCCGTTTTATTGAAACATTTGATTCGACTTTTAGAACCCGACGAGGGCCGCATTGTTGTTGACCGAAACGATTTAAGTCAACTAAAAGACAAAGAATTAATTCACTTGCGTCAACGTTTTGGGATGTTATTTCAATCGGCGGCGTTATTTGATTCTCTTACTGTGGAAGAAAATGTCGGATTGGGGTTAAGAGAGTCACGGTTGTTTACTGATAAAGAAATAAAGAAAATAGTTAATGAAAAATTAGAGATGGTGGGTTTAACCGATGCCAACCAAAAGAAACCGGCACAGTTATCGGGAGGAATGCGCAAAAGAGTGGGATTGGCAAGAGCCATCGCCAATAATCCCGAAGTATTATTGTATGATGAACCGACTACCGGTCTTGATCCGATTATCGCCGATATCATTGATGAATTAATCCTAAATTTACATCAGAAATTAAAGGTCACCTCAATTGTTGTCACTCACGATATGAAATCAGCTTTTAAGGTTGCTCAGAGAATTGTAATGCTTTATGACGGTAAAGTTGAAATTAATGGCACTCCCGAAGAAATAAAAACTACGGACAATCAAATTGTAAGACAGTTTATTGAAGGAAGAGCCAAAGGACCTATTAAAGTTTAGCTTATGATTACCGGAAAGAAAGTTAAGACGGCATATTTTTGTACTCATTGCGGGGCTGAGCATGCCAAATGGCAGGGGCAGTGCCGTGAATGCGGGCAATGGAATTGTTTGGTGGAAGAAAAAATTGTCACTTCCAAAACAAAAGCAACAACTTTAGAAATCGTCGATAAAAAGATCTTATCAGAAATATCTTTTTCTTCTCATATAGGTTACAAAAGTGGTATCAGTGAATTTGATCGGGTAATCGGCGGGCAACTGTTACCGGGGATGACCATTCTTTTAGGTGGCGAACCGGGAATAGGAAAATCCACTTTGGTCTTACAGGTTGCCGAAGCTTTTTCACGGCAGGATAGAACAATCATTTACATTACCGGTGAGGAATCTCTTACCCAGCTAAAACTCCGTTCGCAACGACTGCATGTAACCGGTAACAATATTATTGCCGTTAACGCCACTTCTTTAGCCGAAATAAACGGCTTGCTGGCAACGGAAAATTTTGATGTCGTTATTATCGATTCTATTCAAACGATATCCAGCGACCAATATGATTCCCCTCCGGGAACGGTGGCACAAATCCGAGAAAGTGCCTATCAACTGATAGGGCAGGCGAAAGCTAAAGGATTCGCCCTTATTTTGATTGGCCATGTTACCAAAGACGGTATGGTTGCGGGACCGAAGTTGTTGGAACATATGGTCGATACCGTTATATATTTTGAAGGCGACCAAACGCATTTATATCGTCTGCTGCGAGCTACCAAAAACAGGTTCGGGTCTGTTGCGGAGATAGGTCTTTTTGAGATGAAAACGGAAGGTTTGGTGGAAGTTGCCAATCCTTCATCGTTTTTTCTTGCCGGTTATCATCAAGACCTTCGTTCCGGATCGGTAGTGACGGCAATCTGTGAAGGCACCCGGCCGATTTTAGTGGAAGTGCAGGCTTTGGTGACCAGCGCTAATTACGGCACTCCTCAGCGGGTTGCGGGTGGGTTGGACAATAAACGTTTGGCTCTTCTTTTAGCCATTTTGGAAAAAAGATGCGGCTATCCTATGATATCCAATGATGTTTTTGTTTCCATTGCCGGCGGTTTGAAATTGTCCGAGCCGTCTTTGGATCTTCCTCTTTTGGTAGCTATTGTCTCGTCATTGTTAAATAAACCTCTTGACAATAAAACAGTGGTTGTCGGTGAGGTTGGTCTTTCCGGTGAAGTAAGAGGGGTGACGATGATGGAAAAACGTATCAACGAAGCGTTCAAATTGGGTTTTAAAAAAATGATATTGCCTTACTCGAATCTTAGTCAATGTGCTCATAGCTCTATGGAGTTGATAGGAGTAAAGAATATCCAAAGCGCTTTGGATCTTTTCAATTAGATGAACGGTTGAAAGTGGATAAATAAAGCACCATGCCAGACAATATTTACACCTTAAAATTGCAAGACCAAAAAGCTCGTAGAGGGGAGATTATCACTTCTAACGGTATCATCCAAACTCCGGCATTTATGCCGGTAGCTACGACAGCTACGGTAAAAGCTTTGACTTGTGAAGATCTCGAAGAGTGCGGTGCGGAAATCATTTTAGGCAATACTTATCACTTGTATCTGCGCCCCGGTGTGGACATCATTCGGTCTTTAGGCGGATTGGCAAAATTTAATGCTTGGCATAAACCCACGCTTACCGATAGCGGGGGATATCAAGTTTTTTCTTTGAAAGATATTTCCAAGATTTCCGATGAAGGGGTCAATTTTCAATCTCATTATGACGGTTCTTATCATTTTTTTACTCCTGAAAAAGTTGTGGAATTACAACTTGCTATCGGGGCTGATATAATGATGGTCTTTGACCAATGCGTCCCTTATCCGGCTGATAAAAAATTAGCTACCGAGGGTGTGAGAAGAACTTATGATTGGGCTCAACGGAGTAAAGCTCATTACGACAATTTAATTTCTTCCCATAAGTTTAAAAATACCAATTACCTCTTTGGTATTGTACAGGGTTCGGTATATAAAGATTTGCGCACCCAATCGGCGGAGCAGATAGTTTCTCTTGATTTCTCCGGCAATGCTATCGGTGGTTTATCGGTCGGTGAAAGTAAAAATGAAATGGAAGACATTTTAGCGCATACGATTCAATTTTTACCGGAGGGGAAACCTCGGTATTTGATGGGGATTGGTTATCCCGAAGATATTCTTATGGCTGTTTCTTATGGTATTGATATGTTTGATTGTGTTTTACCCACTCGTAACGCTCGTACCGGTAACGTGTTTACCTCGGAGGGACCTCTTGTCTATCGCAATGCTGACAATTCTATGGACGACCAGCCTTTGGATCCTAACTGTGATTGTAAAGTATGCCGGCGCTACAGCCGGGCCTATATCAGACATCTTTATAATCAATCGGAAATAACCGGTATGGTGCTGGCATCTTATCACTCTACTTATTTTTATCAAAATTTGATGAGAAATATCCGAAAGGCTATTGAAGAAAAAAGATTTGAACAATTCCAAAAAGAATTCTTATCCCAATACCGCAAAGGTTTGGAATAGCAAACTTACATTTTTAAAGTAAAAAGATACCCAAGACTCACTCTGAAATCATTGAGGCGGAATTTTTTTTTATAAAAGGAATAGTTGATGGAACTGTATCGTTTAAAGAAAACAAAACTGGGATAAGTCTCGGTGATATTTACTTCGATAGAATATACTTTGTGAATCCTTAATCCGGTGGTGATTCTATAACCGGGGACATTATCTATGCTTACATCGGTAACTTGCTCTTTTTCAAACAGGGAATCACCGGCATGGTCGGAAAGATTGAAAAAATCCATAGCATATACAATACCGCCACCTAAATATCCCGTTAGTTTATTCGTTCCTCGATAATAAAGAGCTTCGGTGGATAATATGATTCTTTGTAACTTTCCTTTGGGATAAACTCTATTGTTGATGGTACCGTATCTGTAATCAAAAGCGGTTCTGAAAATAAAGGGATGTTGCAGAACCATTTCATATTTGATTGATACCTCGGGTCCCATGGAGACAACACCGCTGGGACTATCAATACCGGCAGTAATATGTAAGTTCATATAATTTATAGTATCCTGTGTGGTAGGATTAAGGGGATAAAGCGGTAAACTGAGAAGGGTTGCCAGTAAAATGATATACATCTTCACTCCATAGATTATTATACTTAATAATAAGAACGTTAATTTATGAGAAAAGGTCAAATAAGTTGAAAAAAAACAAGCTGTTATTTTTGAAACAAGTTATAAAGTTATTGTAAGTTGTTGAATAATAAGCGGGAAAACTTGATAAATACATTTGAAAGCAGTTGACAAGATTATATAATAAATTATATTTACCGTTTGTATTGAATTAGTGTGAATAAATTCACAAAGGAATGAAGGAAGATATTAACTTTAAATAACATAAAGGATTAAGTGATGGGTGATACCAAAGTATATAAAAATTTTATAAATGGAAAATGGGTGGAATCGCAATCAGGAGAAACTTTTGAGAATCGCAACCCAGCCCATAAAGATGAATTGATTGGTATTTTTCAAAAATCTACTTCGTCCGATGTGGATATGGCTATTGATGCGGCTGCTCAAGCTTATAAAAAATGGCGGTTGGTTCCGGCGCCTAAAAGAGGAGAGATTTTATTTCGCATAGCGTCTCGTTTGGAAAAAGAGAAAGAACGTTTTTCTCAGGATATGACTCGTGAAATGGGTAAGGTGATTAAGGAAACCCGGGGGGATACCCAAGAAGCTATCGATATGACCTTTTATATGGCTGGTGAAGGACGTCGGCTATTCGGCATGACCACTCCCTCGGAAATGAACAAAAAGTTTAATATGACCATTCGTCAACCGTTGGGTGTTTGTTCTTTTATTACCCCTTGGAATTTCCCTATGGCTATACCGGCTTGGAAAATGATGCCGGCATTAATTTGCGGTAATACGATTGTTATCAAACCGGCTACCGATACTCCTTTATCGGTTGTAAACCTGGTTAAAGTTTGTGAAGAAGAAGGAATCCCTCCGGGAGTGGTCAATTTGGTGACGGGTTCCGGTGGCACTTTGGGAAAGGCATTAATTGATAACCCCGCGGTCAAAGTTGTTTCTTTTACCGGTTCTACCGAAGTCGGGCGCAAAGTCTCGCAAGCTTGTGCTACCAATTTTAAACATGCCTGCTTGGAGATGGGCGGTAAAAACGTGCAGATTGTAATGGATGACGCCAAATTAGACCTTGCCGTTGATGGTGTGGTATGGGGTGCTTTTGGAACTACCGGTCAGCGTTGTACCGCTACCAGCCGTTTGATCGTTCAAAAAAATGTTGCCGAAAAAATGATTTCCATGCTTGTCGAACGCGCTAAAAAATTGAAAATCGGTAACGGTTTGGATGAATCGGTAGATATGGGACCGTGTATCAATGAAGCTCAATTACAGACTATTCTCAAATATATTGAAATCGGCAAGAAAGAAGGCGCTCGTTTATTGACCGGTGGTGAACATTTGACCGGTGGTGATTATGATAAAGGATTTTTTGTGCAACCTACTGTTTTTACCGAGGTAACTCAATCTATGCGTATTTGGAAAGAAGAAATCTTCGGGCCGGTTTTGAGTGTTTCCACTTTTGATACTTTGGAACAAGCGATAGAAATGGCTAACGATACTATTTATGGGCTTTCCGCTTCCATCTATACGCAAGATATAAATAACGCCTATGTGGCGATGAGAGATGTTTATACGGGAATTTTCTATGTCAATGCTCCGACTATCGGTGCGGAAACGCATTTACCTTTCGGAGGCACCAAAAATACCGGCAATGGTCATCGGGAAGCGGCGATGGCGGCTTTGGATGTTTTTAGCGAATGGAAATCAATTTATATTGATTACTCGGGAATATTACAACGGGCGCAAATTGATAACGCTTAAAAAAGGCAAATTTAACATTTATGTCACGATGTAAATACATATACGGTCAAAGTTTGGGATGTCAGCTTTTGTTTATCATCCTGTATATTTGGAGAGCATCATCAATTTAGAAATCTGTGTTTTTATGGTGAATATGAATATATTGAATATCTAAATATTTTAAAAAGAATAATGGAGAAGAAGAATGGCTAAACATAGAAAAAAAATAATAATTATGGGTGCGGCGGGGCGTGATTTTCATAATTTTAATGTTTTGTATCGTGATAATGAAGATGTCGAGGTGGTCGCTTTTACCGCCACCCAAATTCCCGATATCGAAGGTCGTAAATATCCTCCCGTTTTAGCGGGGAAGTTGTATCCCAAAGGAATCCCTATTTACGAAGAAGCCAAATTATTGGATTTGATTAAAAAGCATAATATTGATGAGGTGGTTTTTTCCTATTCCGATGTCCCTTATCAATATGTTATGGAAAAAGCCGCTTATGTCATGTCGGCCGGAGCGCGGTTTGCCGTTGAAGGCGGGTATCCCACGATGATTAAATCAACCAAACCGGTGGTTGCCGTATGTGCTGTCCGAACCGGTTGCGGAAAATCACAAACTACTCGTAAAGTGGCTGAGATTTTACAATCGATGGGTAAAAAAGTGGTGGCTATTCGTCACCCTATGCCTTACGGTGATTTGGCTAAACAAATCAGTCAGCGTTTTGCCAAGTTGTCGGACTTGGATAAACATAAATGCACTATCGAAGAACGTGAAGAATACGAACCGCATATTAACAGTGGCGTTATTGTTTATGCCGGAGTTGATTATGAAGTGATTCTTCGTGAAGCGGAGAAAGAAGCGGATGTCATTCTTTGGGATGGCGGTAACAATGATATGTCATTTTATAAACCGGATCTGTTAGTTACCGTCGTTGACCCCCATCGTCCGGGACATGAAATATCTTATTATCCGGGGCAGAATAATCTGTTGATGGCTGATGCTATCGTTATCAATAAAATAGATTCCGCCGATCCCGATGGCATTGCCGAAGTGCGAGAGAATATCGCCCTTTATAATCCCGAAGCAGTGGTTATTGATGCCGCCTCTCCTTTGAAAGTTGACAAAGCGGACAAGATAAGAGGGAAGAAAGTGTTGGTGGTTGAAGATGGTCCTACTCTTACCCATGGCGGGATGACCTATGGTGCCGGTATTGTTGCCGCTCAAAAGTATGGTGCCGCCGAGCTTGTTGACCCGCGTCCTTATACGGTTAAATCCATTACCAAAACTTATGAAAAATATCCCGATATCGGTATTCTTCTTCCGGCTATGGGTTATGGTACGCAACAGATAAAGGATTTGGAAACAACCATTAATCGCACTAAATGCGATGTGGTTATTATTGCCACCCCTATTGATTTGTCACGTATTATTAAAATCAATAAACCGTACGTGAGAGTGTACTACAACCTTCAAGAGATTGGAACTCCCGATTTGACAACGGTCTTGAGTGCTTTTGTTAAAGGTTCAAAAAGAAGTACCAAGAAGAAATAGAAACAAGTTGCGGGTCGATTATTATCGACCCGCTAACATATAGGGAAGATAGTTTCGAATTGATGTCAGTAAATAATACAGCCGTAGTTGCTCTGGGTGGCAACGCCATTACGCGTCAAGGAGAAGAAGATACCATTTATCGGCAATTTGCCAATACAAGGCGCTCTTTGGATGGTATCGTGGCTTTGATTAAAGAAGGTTACCAATTGGTTATCACCCATGGGAACGGTCCTCAAGTGGGGAATGCTCTTTTGCGTAGTGAATTAGCGCGAGGAAAAGCTCCCGTATTGCCTTTGGGAATACTCGTTGCCGATACCGAAGGCGGTATGGGTTATATGATTGAACAGTCTTTGCAAAATAGATTGCGCGCTGAAAAGATTGACCGTAAGGTGGTTACCATTATTACTCAGATGTTAGTTCATCGAGACGATCCCGCTATCAACAATCCCACCAAGTATATCGGCCAATTCTATACGGAGGAGGAAGCAAAGAAATTTGCCCAAGAAAGAAAGTGGCAGATGAAAAAAGATGCTGACCGTGGTTGGCGTCGGGTGGTGCCGTCCCCGAAACCTTATCAGGCAATCGAGGGAGAAACCATCAAGAAATTGGTTGACGAAGGAACGATTGTTATTGCCGGCGGCGGCGGCGGGATACCGGTATATATCGATGACCAAGGAAATTACGAAGGACTTGATGCCGTTATCGATAAAGATTTCGCCTCGGCGGTGCTTGCCCGAGAGATTGGTGCCGGAATTTTGGCTATTTTGACTTCGGTTAGTAATGTCGCTATAAATTTCGGTCAACCCCATCAAGAGAATTTGGAGAAAGTCACTCTTTCGAAGATTAAACAATTATATAATGAAGGACATTTTCCTCCCGGTTCGATGGGTCCCAAAATTGAAGCGGCTATAAAGTTTTTAGAAAATGGCGGCAAACTGGTAACTATTACTTCGCTGGAAAAAGCGTTAAATGGAGTTCGCGGTGAAGCCGGAACAAGGATAATACCTGACTGATGATGTGTAAACTTTCTAAAAATACCATAGATGACATTCTTCAAAAAGGAAGAATCTACGAAGTCGGTGGAGCGGTTCGCGATAGGTTCCTTCTCAAAGAGAAACCGACTAAAGACCGTGATTATTTGGTCACCGGTATTCCTTATGACGAACTATCTCGTATCTTGAAAACACACGGTCGCGTCGATTTGGTGGGGCGTAGTTTTGGGGTTATTAAATTTACTCAGTTTAAATCCGGAATACCGCATACTTTTGATATTACGCTTCCTCGAAAAGAGTATTCTGTCGGTGTCGGTCACACTGATTTTAAGGTGGATTTCGATCCTAACTTGAAAGTTGAAGAAGATCTTCTCCGCCGCGATTTTACTATCAATGCGATGGCTTATGCTCTTGATAATAAAGAATTGGTCGATCCTGTGGGGGGACGTTTGGATTTGGAAAAACGACAGTTGCGCATGGTCTACAAAGATTCTTTTAAAGATGATCCTTTGAGGATGTTGCGTGCCATTCAATTTGCCGCTCGTTTTAATTTTATCGTTGAGCCGGAGACTTTTAAAGCCTTAAGAGAATATGCTTCCCTGATTAAAACGGTATCAAGTGAAAGAATTGCCGAAGAGTTAAATAAGCTTTTAAAACTGTCGGAAAAACCGTCAGAAGGTTTTCGCTTGATGCTTTCATCCGGTATCTTAAAAGAAATTCTTCCCGAATTGGAGGAGTGCGTAGGGGTCGACCAACCGGGAGGGTATCATAAATATGATGTTTTCGAACATACTTTGCATGTTATCGATGCCTGTCGTCGTGATTTAACCCTTCGTATGGCGGCGCTGTTTCATGATATCAACAAACCTCAACACAAACGAGTCGTTGATAAAGGGGCTACTTTCTATGGACACGAGGTCTCCGGTGCCAAAACGGCAAAAACGGTGTTGAAAAGATTGAAATATCCCACTGATTTTATTCGTAATGTCAGTATATTGGTGGCAAGGCATATGTTTACCACTGATGTCAGTGATAAAGGTCTGCGACGATTGATAAAAAAATTCGCCCCGGCGAATCCGACCGAAGGCGGGGAGGAAGTGAATTTAATTTTCGATTTACTCGATTTACGCCGGGCTGATGTTATCGGTCAGGGAATGGGCGGTACTACGGAAGATGTCGATGAATTAGAAGCCCGTATCAGGGAAGAGTTGAATAAAAAACCTCCTTTCAGCATCTCCGATTTGGCGCTCAATGGTAATGACATCATGAAATTGTTTAAACTAAAACCGGGTCCCCGAGTGGGAAAAATTTTAGATTATTTAATGGAACAAGTTTTGGATAATCCTCAAAATAATAATAGAGAAAAATTGGAATCTTTTGCCCGTGAGTATTGTCTAACGAGAAATAAAAATATAATAAACAATAAGGAATCTGATTGATGAAAATCCATGAATATCAAGCGAAAGAAATATTCGCCGAAGCGAAAATACCCGTATCTCCCGGTGAGATTGCCACCACTCCTATGGAAGCTTATGAGATTGCTAAAAAATTTAATCAACCGGTGATGGTGAAAGCGCAAGTACATGTGGGTGGCAGGGGGAAAGCGGGTGGCATTAAATATGCCGAAAATGCCGAAGCCGCCAAAATTCTGGCACAGCAAATATTGGGGATGGACTTAAAAGGTTTGACGGTGAAAAAAGTTCTCATAACCCAAGCGGAAGATATTATTTCGGAATCTTATGTGGGTATCATTCTGGATCGGAATACCAAAAAACCGGTCATTATGGTTTCTTCTTCGGGTGGTGTGGATATTGAAGAAGTTGCCGCCAAAACCCCCGAGAAAATTTTTAGATTATATGTTGACCCTATTGAAGGATTAAAACAATATCAAGCTCGTAACTTGGCATATAAACTCTATCGCGATATCAAACAAGTGCGTAAAGCCGCGGATATTATTTCCAAATTATACGATGTTTACTGGAAAGTCGATGCTTCTCTGGTAGAGATTAATCCTTTGATTACCAATACCGGGGGAGAGGTGATTGCTTTGGACGCCAAAGTCAATATTGACGATAACGGTTTATATCGTCAACCTGTTATCGCCACGATGCGTGACCTCGATGAAGAAGATCCTTACGAAGAGGAAGCCAGAGAGGGAAGCCTTTCCTTTGTAAAACTCGATGGGTATATCGGCTGTATTGTTAACGGTGCCGGATTGGCGATGACCACTATGGATTTGGTTAAACGTTACGGTGGCGAACCGGCGAATTTTTTGGATATCGGAGGGTCTTCCAATCCTCAAAAAGTTGTGAGTGCGATGAAGATTGTTCTTTCGGAACCGAAAGTTAGAGCCATTTTGATAAATATTTTTGGTGGTATTACTCGCTGTGATGATGTTGCTAACGGTATCGTTATCGCTTTTAAAGAACTGAACCCCAATGTCCCTGTCGTCGTTCGCTTAACCGGAACCAATGAAAAAGAAGCTGCCAAGATACTCAAAGCGGTCCATTTGCCCACCGCCAATACTATTGATGATGTTGTTAAAAAAGCTATCGAACTGGCTAATTTGGAATAAAATAAATTTATAAAGGAACCGAAAAATGTCTATATTTATCAATAAAAAGACCAAGCTGATTGTTCAGGGTATTACCGGTCGTGATGGTTCGTTTCATGCGGAACAAATGAAAAAATACGGCACGGAGGTGGTAGCGGGGGTTACGCCCGGAAAGGGGGGGACAACGGTTGTCGGTATTCCCGTATTCAATACGATGGAAGAAGCTGTCACCAGAGTAAAAGCTAACACTTCCGTTATTTATGTGCCGCCCCCTTATGCGGTGGATGCAATTTATGAAGCCGTTGATGTCGGGATTAAAACGGTTGTTTGTATTACCGAAGGTGTTCCGGCCAATGACATGATGAAGGTTTATGCTTATATAAAAGAAAAAGGAGCCCGATTAATTGGTCCTAACTGCCCCGGTTTAATTTCTCCCGGTGAAGCGAAGGTTGGTATTATGCCGGGGACAATCGTGAAAAAGGGAAATATTGGCGTTGTTTCACGTTCGGGAACTTTGACCTATGAAGCTATTTGGGCTTTGACCTTAGCGGATATGGGACAATCTACTTGTATCGGGATTGGTGGGGATCAGGTCATCGGTACTAATTTTATAGATTGTCTGGATGCTTTCGAAAAAGACCGTTCGACAAAAGCGATTGTGATGATCGGTGAAATCGGCGGTTCCGATGAAGAGACAGCGGCAAAATTTATTAAGAAGCATGTCACCAAACCGGTGGTAGCTTTTATTGCCGGACAGACCGCTCCTCCGGGGAAACGGATGGGACATGCGGGAGCCATTATTTCCGGTAGTTCGGGAACAGCGGCGGATAAAATAGCAGCGCTGAACAAAGCTGGTGTTCCCGTTGCCGGTTCACCTACGGAAATTCCTGATATTTTGAAGGATTCAATGAAAAAAGCAAAACAGAAAAAAGTTTCTACTAAAACGAAGAAATAAAAGATTTAATTAGTATTTAAGATATTGTTATTATTGAGGAATTGTTATGACAGAAACAAATCAAATTGATGAGTCACGCTCCAGGTCTAAACCCCAGAGCAAGTATGACTATTCAAAAGGTCCTCTCCCTTTGGAAATTAATTTAGAGTGGTGCAAAGCGTGTGGCCTTTGTATTACTTTATGCCCTAAACAGGTTTTTGAAACTGATCGAAACGCAAAACCGGTTCAAGCTCGCCCGGAGAATTGCACACAATGTACGATTTGTTGGGTACATTGTCCCGATTTTGCCATAACTTCTAATTACAAGTAAGGTTGAATAGTTAAAATGGCTAAAAATAAAAGAAAATTATTACAGGGAAATGGCGCCTGTGTTCAGGGAGCTATTTATGCCGGTTTGCGGTTTTTTGCCGGTTACCCAATTACTCCTTCTACGGAAATTGCTGAAAACTGTGCTCGTTTTCTTCCTCAAGTTGGCGGTCGTTTTATTCAAATGGAGGATGAATTGGGTTCTATGGCGGCAATAATTGGTGCTTCCGTTACCGGGATGAAGTCGATGACAGCTACCTCGGGACCGGGATACTCGTTAATGCAGGAAAATATCGGTTATGCTTATATGACAGAAATTCCCTGCGTGGTGGTTAATGTTCAAAGGGGAGGTCCTTCAACGGGCTTGCCAACAAAGGTCAGTCAGTCCGATACCATGCAAGCTCGTTGGGGAACTCATGGTGATTATAATGCCATTGCCGTAGCGCCCTCGACCGTAGCGGATACTTTTACGGAAACCATACGTGCTTTTAATTTGGCTGAACGTTTTCGAACTCCGGTGACTATTTTGCTTGATGAAGTGATTGCTCATATGCGTGCCATTGTTCCTATCCCTGAGGAAGGTGAGTATGAAATTGTCAATCGGGTAAAACCGACCAAACCTCCCGAAGAATACATTCCGTATGAAATCACCGAAAATTTTGTTTCCCCCATGCCGGGTTACGGTGAAGGTTATCGCTACCATATTACGGGGTTGACTCATAATACTTTGGGTTTTTCCACTAACGAGCCTGAAGAAATTGTAGTTAAGTTAGATAAACTGAAAAATAAGATAGACAAGTTTCAAGATGAGATAATGAAATTACGGGTTAATAATATGGATGATGCCGAAGTTGCTTTTGTTTCTTATGGCTCTGTTTCTCGAGCGGCTCTCCAAGCGGTATCTTTGGCAAGAAGTGTCGGCGTGAAAGTCGGCACCATTCAATTATATACGATTTGGCCTTTTCCTTATGATAAATTAAGAGAGATTTGCTCTCGCTGCCAAAAGGTAATTGTTGCCGAGCTGAACATGGGCCAAATAATTCATGAAGTGAGAAGAGCCTTGCCGGAGGATATTGAAGTTTTACCTTTACAAAGATATGATGGTGAAATTCTAACCCCGACACAGCTTTTGGAAAAATTGGAGGAGGTGCTCTAATGACAACGGTTGTAAAACAAAAATCGGATGTGATGTTGAATTACTTGCGTCCCAAAATGAAATTTCCTTCGGTATGGTGTCCCGGTTGCGGTAATGGAATTGTTATGGGTGCTTTTATTCGTGCCATTAACAAATTGGGTTATGATCGCAATAATATGGCTGTTGTCTCCGGTATCGGATGTACCAGTCGTATGCCTGCTTATATGGATTTTAGCTCTTTACATACTACCCATGGGCGTGCTCTTCCTTATGCCACGGGAGTGAAATTCGCCCGTCCTGATATGAAAGTAGCCGTTATAACCGGTGATGGCGATGCCCTTGCCATTGGCGGAAACCATTTTATTCATGCTTGTCGACGTAATATTGACATTACCGCCGTACTGATTAACAATTATATTTATGGTATGACGGGTGGTCAGGGTTCGCCTACTACTCCCAGCGGTGCTTTTTCCACTACCACACCTTACGGAAACGTGGAAAAGCATTTCGATGCTTGTAACTTGGCTATCGGAGCCGGTGCCACTTTTGTCGGACGTGCTACTGTCTATCATTACCCCCAATTGGAAAAAATGATTATGCAAGCGATGGAACACAAGGGTTTTTCTTTGGTGGAGGTGGTGTCTAATTGTCATACTTATTTCGGTCGTTTGAACCGCAGAGGTGACGCCTCGGCGATGCTTAAGGAGTTTAAAGAAAACGCTGTCAATATTACCAAAGCCAAAACTATGACCCCTGAAGAGCTTGAGAATAAATATGTTATCGGCACTTTGTATGTTAATGATGATAAAACGGAATTTTGCGATGAATATCACAAGTTGATGGACGTTGCTCAAAAGAGGAAAAAATAATATGGCGGTTAGAATATTAGATAAAATAAAAACATCGCAGGATCGTTTTGAAATCCGTCTTTCCGGTTCCGGCGGTCAGGGGATGATTTTTGGGTCGGTGGTTTTGTGTGAAGCCATCGGTAAAGAAGGAGCGAAAAATGTCGTCCAATCACAATCTTATGGTCCGGAGGCAAGAGGGGGAGCCTCAAAAGCCGATGTGGTTATTTCTTCCGAAGAGATTTATTATCCCAAAGCTATGAAATTGGATTTGTTGTTGGCTATGACTCAAGAAGCACTGGATAAATATTACAAGGATTTGAAAGAAAACGGGATTCTGGTGGTTGACACTTCTTTGGTTACGGAAATGCCCACTAAAGATTACTATGGATTGCCTTTTACGCAAATGGCACGGGAAGAGGCGGGACATGTGATGGTGGCCAATGTGGTTGCTTTGGGTGCAATATGTGCTTTGACGGGTATTGTTAAGAAAGAAGATCTTATCGAAGCGGTGCTTTTACGTGCTCCTCGCGGCACGGAAGATCGCAACAGGAAGGCTCTTGAAATTGGATACAATGAAGCCCTTAAATTAAAAAAATAAACCCTTTGACCCCAAGGAGATAATTTGAACAGGACTTTATTGATTATTAAACCCGATGCTACCGAACGGAATATGATAGGATATATAATTAACCGTTTGGAGAAAGCACGCTTTAAGATTGTTGCTATGAAAACCTACCATCTTACCGAGAAGGAAGCCCGTAAGTTTTATGCCGTTCATGAGGGGAAGCCGTTTCTCGATTCTTTGGTGAAGTTTATGATTTCCGGGATGGTGGTACCTATGGTTGTGGAAAAAGAGAAAGCGGTATCGGAATTGAGAGTGTTAGTCGGTGCTACCGACCCTCAAAAAGCAGCCTGTGGGACGATAAGATATGAAATTGGTGTGGATATTGAAAAAAATTCCGTCCATGCGTCCGATTCCGATGAAAATGCTCTGAAGGAAATAGCCTTCTTTTTTGAAGGTCATTAAAGTAAGAGAAAAAGAAACTTTATTTAACTATTGTATAGTTGGTAATTGAGCTAACGGATGGTAATTGAACTGGCTTTTAATGGCAAGATGATGAAGATACAACTACCTAACAATATTGAGGTCGATAATTTTTCTCCGGGAACAACTAAGCATCCTGTAACTTTTGACCAATTTAAAACTACCTTCAAAAGTAATGGTGGTGATAAATTGTTTTCAAGGGAAAGACTATTGATTGTCGTTAATGATGGCTTTCGCAATACGGTGACGGAACTTATTTTGGATTGGCTTTTGCGGCTAAATGAAAATTATTTGCAAAATACGCAATTTCTTATTGCTACCGGTGCTCACGATGCCCCCACGGAAGAACATCTCCGAAAGATTTTTGGAAAGTTTTACGGTCGATTGAAAAAGCAAATTTCCTTTCATGATGCCAAAGATAAGTCTTTGATGGTAAAAGTTGGTTACGATCAGTTTGACGAAGAAGTTTGGGTAAACAGAATGTTGTTCGATTATGACCATGTTTGTTTAATCGGCTCTGTCGAACCTCACTATTTTGCCGGTTACACGGGAGGTAGAAAATCAATCTTTCCCGGATTGGCTGATTTTAAAACGGTGGAACGCAATCACAATATGGCTAATTCCTTGGAAGCGGCTCCTCTCAAAATTAAAGGAAACCCGGTGGCGGAACATTTGGGCGCTCTTTTGAAAATGTTGGATATCTCCCGTTTTTTTAGTATGCAGACGGTTATTGACGCTCAAAAACAATTAGCGGGAGTGTTTATGGGTGACCTTAATGAATCCTTCCAAGAAGCGGTATCTTTGGCTAAAAAGATTTTTACTCACAAAGTGGATTTACTTTATGATATCGTTCTGTGTGAAGTAATGCCTCCTTTGGATAGTAACTTATATCAAGCGCAGAAAGCTCTGGAAAATTGTCAGGTGGCGGTTAAAGACGGTGGTGCGGTTATTGTTGTCTCCGCATGTTCTGAAGGAGTGGGTTCTAAACATTTCTGGGCTTTGGCTGATAAATGGGATAAAGAAAATAACACCTCGCAGGATGGTAAAATGCACTTTGGCTCGCATAAACTCTCGCGCGTAATTTCTATGGGGGAACGCATTAATACTTTCCTTTATTCCACTTTGGATGATCATATTATAAAGCATGTGTTCTATGAACCTATGCATGATTTGAAAAGCTATTTAGAGCCTTTAATTTTAAAAAAAGATATAGAAAGATTAGCAGTTGTTCACAATGCCGGTCATACGGTTTTGTGGAAATAATTAAGTATAATTTTTGAATCCTTTTAAAGAGAGGTTAAGATGAATAAAAAGATTGCTGTAATCGGTGCTGGTCATGTCGGTGCTACTACCGCTATGTATCTGGCTGAAGCTAACTTTGCTGATATTGTCCTGGTAGACATCGTTGAGGGCGTTCCTCAAGGTAAAGCTCTTGATTTGACCGAGGCGGGACCGGTGCGGGGTTATAATGCCAAAGTTGTCGGCTCTAATAAGTTTTCCGATATTAAAGGAGCCGATATTGTTATTATGACGGCCGGATTGCCACGAAAACCGGGAATGAGCAGGGAAGATTTGCTTACCAAAAATGCTGAAATTGTTGCTTCGGTGGGAAAAAATATCAAAAAATACGCCCCCAAAAGCTTTGTCATTATGGTTTCCAATCCCTTGGATTTAATGACTTACCACATGCAAAAAATAACCGGATTCCCTCATAATCGAGTTTTCGGGCAGGCTGGTGTTCTTGATTCCACTCGTTTACGTTCTTTCGTGGCGATGGAGCTCAATGTAGCTATGACCGACGTTCAAGCGATGGTGCTTGGCGGTCACGGTGACACTATGGTGCCGTTACCGCGTTATACCACGGTGGCGGGCGTTCCTATCGGCGAGTTAATACCGAAAGACAGGATAAAGGCCATCTCCAAACGCACTGCCGGCGGAGGGGGAGAAATTGTCAAGTTGTTGAAAACCGGTTCTGCTTTCTATGCTCCTGCCGCTGCCAGTACCGATATGTGTCGGTCCGTATTTAACGATGAAAAGAAAGTCTTGCCGGCTTCCGCTTATCTTACCGGTCAGTATGGTATCAAGGATATTTACATCGGGGTGCCGGTCATTTTGGGTGCCAAAGGAGTTGAAAAAATAATAGAGCTTAAACTTACCAAAAGTGAAAAGACCGCTCTTCAAAATTCTGCCAATACCTATAAAAAACACTTAAAAGTTTTGGGTTATTAAAGGAGTAAAAATAATGCCAAAATATAAACATGTTACTATTCCCAAAGATGGTAAGAGAATTACTGTAAAAAATAAAAAGCTTCAAATTCCTAATAATCCTATTATTCCTGTTATTGAAGGTGATGGTATCGGTCCCGATATTATGAAAGCTACGCGCCGGGTAGTCGATGCCGCCGTGGAAAAGGCATACAAAGGCAAAAAGAAAATTGTTTGGATGGATGTCTATGCCGGTGAAAAAGCAAATGAAATCTATCACGAATGGTTGCCTAAGGAAACGGTCGATGCTATCCGTCATTATGTGGTGGCTTTAAAAGGACCTCTTACCACGCCTATCGGTGGCGGTTTCCGTTCTCTTAATGTCACCCTTCGGCAGACTCTTAATTTGTATGCTTGTATCCGTCCCGTAAGTTATTTCCCGGGAGTTGGGTCGCCGGTTACTCATCCTGAAAGATTAAATGTCATAATTTATCGTGAAAATACGGAAGATGTTTATGCCGGCATTGAATGGAAAAAAGGTACCAAAGATGCTAAGAAGGTTATTAATTGGCTCAATAAGAATATGAAAACGAATATTCGCAGTGATTCCGGAGTCGGTATCAAACCGATTTCGGTAACCGGCACAAAGCGTTTGGTACGCAAAGCTATCAAGCATGCCATCGATAAAAAATTGCCTTCGGTAACTTTGGTGCACAAAGGCAATATTATGAAATATACCGAAGGCGCTTTCCGTGACTGGGGATATCAGGTGGCGATAAAGGAATTTCGCAACAAAATTGTCACCGAGCAGGAACTTTGGGATAAATACAAAGGTAAAATGCCCCAAGGGAAAATTCTTATCAAAGACCGTATCGCCGATTCCATTTTCCAGCAAGTTCTTACCAGACCGAATGAATATTCTATTTTAGCCACTCCTAATCTGAATGGTGATTACCTTTCCGATGCCTGCGCCGCTCAAGTCGGCGGTCTGGGTATGGCTCCGGGGGCGAATATCGGTGATTATATCGGACTGTTTGAAGCTACTCACGGTACCGCTCCCAAATATGCCAACAAAGATGTTATCAATCCCACTTCCTTGATTTTATCGGCGGTAATGATGCTGGAATATATGGGATGGGAAAAATCGGCTAAGATTATTGAAAAAGCCATTGAGTTGACTATTAAAAAGAAAACGGTTACCTATGATCTCGAGCGGCAAATGAAAGGGGCTAAAAAAGTCGGTACTTCACAATTTGCCACTAATATTATTAAGAATATGAAAAGTTGATGATACTATCGGTTATAAAAGGGAAGAGAGAAATCCTCTTCCCTTTTTTTCTTAAAATTATTTTTTAATGTTGCCTATCATTTTTCTTTAACTTAAATAAAATAGATTGTCAATTTAATATTTAAGGAGAGGGAAATGACTTTTTTATTATTACTTGTGATAATTTTGGTGATTTCAATAATTGTATCCGGTTTGGTTATTCTCTTTTTTCAAAAGCCTATCGCTAAAATGCTAACCCGTATCGTAGGAGAAGAGATAGCTCAAGCTTGGCAGAAATTTTTAACTTTTGCGTTATTGGTAATCGGTATTTCTTCGGGGGTTGCTATATGGAGATTGGAACGCTTTGTCCAACCGAGTGATGATGGCACTGCTCCCTTAACGCTTACCAATCAAGTGTTCGGTTTGGAAATTTACAATACTATCATCAGTACGCTTGGCGGTATGGCTTGGGCTTTGTTTATCTTTTTTGTCGTTGCCTTAATAGCTTTTGTCATCGTAAAAAGAAAAGAAGCCAAATAGGGTTCGGTAATATTTATAAAAAAGCTATTAACTATTCAGGGATTCTTTTACTATTTTTTCCGTATCGAGGGCGATAACCAATTCTTCGTTGGTAGGAATTACAAAGGTGTGTATCTGACTCCCTTCAGCGGAAATATCCATTTCTTTGCCGATGGCTTCTTTATTTTTTCCCTCATCAATTTTGATTCCAAAGAAATCGAGACCTTCACAGCTCATTTGACGAACGATGGGCGAATTTTCACCGACGCCGGCGGTGAACACCAAAGCATCCAAACCGCTTAAAACGGAAGTATAGGCTCCGATATATTTTTTTAATCGATAGCAATAACAATCGAGAGCTATTTTTGCTTTTTTGTTGTTTTCATCGACAGCTTCAATAATTTCACGCATATCCGAAGACACCCCTGAAATACCAATCAAACCGGAGTGTTTATTCAACAAAGTATTGGCTTCGTGTAAAGATAATTCTTCTCGTGCCATAATATGTAAAATGATAGCCGGATCCAAATCACCGGAACGGGTTCCCATTATCAACCCTTCCAGCGGTGTGAATCCCATTGAGGTATCAATAGAAACACCGTTCTTGATAGCTGAAATAGATGCTCCGTTACCGAGATGGCAGGTAATTATTTTCAATTCTTCGATAGGTTTGCCCAGCATTTCTGCCGCTCGTGCGCTAACGTATTTGTGTGAAGTTCCATGAAAACCGTAGCGGCGGATACCATAACGTTTATACATAACATAAGGAATGCCGTAAATATAGGCGGAGGCGGGCATATGATGATGAAAGGCGGTGTCAAATACGGCAACCATCGGTATCCCCGGCAAAGCTTTTTGGCAGGCATTGATACCGCGAATATTGTGCGGGTTATGCAGAGGTGCCAGTTCGATTAGGTTTCGTATTTCAGAAAGAAGTCCCGGAGTGATCAGAACCGATTCGGTAAATTTTTCTCCGCCATGGACGACGCGATGTCCGATGGCTTCAATCTCCGAACGATCTTTGATAACACCGTGATTTTCAGACATTAATATCGACACTACATATTCCACGGCGACAATATGGTCTAATATTTCACCGGACACTTTTACTTCCGGACGATCGAAAGGTTTGTGGGTCAATACCGAGGCCGACATCCCAATGCGGGACACCATTCCTTTGGCTAAAGATCGCCTGTTATCGGTATCGATTAATTGGTATTTAACTGAGGATGAACCGCAGTTTATGACTAATATTTTCATTCCATATTTCCTACTTTTTCGGCACTTTCTACTTTTTTAGCGTCCTTTTTAACGATTCTGTTGCCCTCTTCATCATATTCAAAAAATCCTTTACCTGTTTTTACTCCTAAGTGTCCGGCGCGGACAAGTTTCCTGAGGAGAGGGCAGGGATTATATTTATGTTCTGACAATTCTTGGAGTAAATTTTCCATCCACGACATAACGACGTCAAGACCCATCATGTCCGCCATGGCTAACGGTCCCATATTAAAACCAAAACCGAGTTTCATGGCTTCGTCGATATCATCGGCACTGGCAACTCCTTCCATAAGCACATGCATAGCTTCGTTTAATAGGGGAACGATAATTCTGGTAGTTACATAACCCGGATACTCGTTAACGGTAATCCATTTTTTGTTTAAAAGATCAGCGAAACTCACCGCTTTTTGAAAAGTAACATCATTGGTCTTTAGTCCTTTGACAATTTCCACCAAAGGGATTTTGGTAACCGGATTAAGAAAATGCATCCCGATAATTTTTTCCGGACGATCGGTGACCGCGGCAATTTCTGAGATGGATAAAGTGCCGGTATTGGTAATCATTAAAGCGTCGGGTTTGCAGATTCTATCCAAACGAGAAAATAACGCTTTTTTTCGTTCCAAATCTTCGGGAATAGCTTCTAAAACAATTTCGGCATCTTCTGCTTCAGAAAGGTCGGAAGAGGGGAAAATACGTGCGAGGATTGCCTTTTTATCAGATTCCGTTAATCCCCATTTTTCGATTTCATGATCTATTGCTTCTGCTATTTTTTTAATTCCTATTTCTGCCAGTTTTGTCGTTTTATCAATTAATTTTACTTCATTGCCGGTTGCCGCTATGGCTTCCGCCAGCCCCTGTCCCATAATACCAGCGCCAATTATGACAATATTTGTTTGAGCCATTTTTTATTCCTTTCCATTACAACTTGTGAAGTTAGAAACAATATTTATATAGTCAAGGTATTTTATTTATCGGGTAAAAAAAGATATACATTATTGTATAGACCAAGAATAATAAAACATTGCCTTTAAATAGATATTTTTTGTTTTTTTTTGATAGTGAAGAGTATAAAATTTGACAACTTAGCTAAAATTAGCTATTAAATAATTATTGGAAAAATAAAATTAACTTTCTTTGGAGATAAGATGTTTAAAACATACAAACTTTTTTTTATTTTGTTATCCTTTATATTTGGTATAGCAATGTCTTCTCAAGCAGGGATTGTCAGAGTCGCCAAGCATTTAAATATGATAGAATTTTATGGTGGCTATGCTCGACCGGTGGGCACCTACCATAGAATTGATATTATTGATTTTCTGAATTCTCAAAACCGCATTGTTGATTTGGATGCCGATAAAGTATATGATAAGACTTTCTATGTCGGTTTTAGTTATGGTCAATTGATGTATAATCATATTTTATATAGTATCGGTTTCCGTTATACGGAGATTAAAGCCAAAGATACCTTTTGGGTGGAACCCAATTACGGCTGGTCGTTTACTCCGGAAAAACCTAAATTTAATCAGTATGACCTCGATTTTAATCTCAATTATTTTATCAACAACCCTTCACATTCTTTGGTCTCACCGTATTTTGGGTTAGGTTTCCATGGTGGTATTACCGCCGTTACCGGATATCAGATTGAAACCACCACCGATGTTACTTTAGCTCTGGGAGTGAATTTTGGCGCCGATTTCACCCTTTGGAAAGCACCCGATAAAAGATCGCTGGTGACCCTATCTTCGGTAAATGAATACCAATTCGTTGCTTCCGATAAAAGACCGAAATATCTTAACCTTGGTATGGCTATTAAATATTATTTCCGACCTTAATTAAATTATCAAGGTATTAAAAAGGTATCGCAATGGCTTATAATAGATGTTCGTTATTTAATCTTACCGTATTATTGATTGCTGTTATTTCGATTTTATTTACTGCTTGTGGAAGTGATAAGCCCCCTCCCGTTAAGCCTCCACCAGCCACCGGTATAACTCCTGTTAATGGTTTTTTCTATAAAGCTGAGATGGGAAATTCCCATACGGATAAACCTCTTCAATTCTCG
>JAADHM010000173.1 GCA_013151855.1 FCB group bacterium
GATTTCTCATCGTGATAAAATTTCGTGGTTGAAATTCATTCATTTTTCTCATCATTATGATGAAATCAGCGAAAGGTTGAAAATTGTCTTTGTAATCAGCTCCCAGCCAGACATAGAAGTGAGAATTTTTATCCAAAACAGCATTGGCATTGCTGACCCATTTTTGAGAAAATTCAAGATACTCGTCAAGATTCATTTTAAACAGATTGGGGGTATTGGCATTGCCCACGGCGACATTATAAGGCGGATCGTTGATAACTAACTTTGCTTTGAGAGGTGTGGTAATTTTTTTGACATCTTCTATTTTAGTAGCATCCAAAACTCCGACTCGATGTCCTTTTATGGGGTCTTCCCATATTTCACCATACTTTAAGCGACAGAGGGGAAGGATTTTCTCTTTAAGCTCATGATAAAAATCGAGCCGTTTTAGTCTTTCTGTAGTTTTGTTTTTTATGGATTTTTTTTCAATCATAATTTTTATTAAATTTATTTTAGCATAAGTAAATATAAGTTAAATGTCATCAATAATAATATTAGTGATTATTTTTCGTTAGAAAAGCTTCAATTGTAGAAATTCGTTCGTATCTTTAGAATAAGATATTCATTTTCGTTAGTTGACTTTTTGAATCGCTAAATGTATATAATTTTTATGAATACTGATAAGAAAGAAAATAAAATAACTTATGCTTCCAGCGGGGTTGATGTCAAAGCGGGGGAAAATGCCGTACAGAAAATTAAAAAAATAGCCGCTTCCACTTTTAACCCTCAAGTATTAACCGGATTGGGCGCTTTTGGCGGTTTTTTTAAGCCCGATTTTCAAGCCTATCAGAATCCGGTTTTGGTTTCCTCTGCCGATGGAGTGGGCACCAAGCTCAAATTGGCTTTTATGACCAATAGTCACGATACTGTGGGAGAAGATTTGGTTAATCATTGTCTTAACGATATCTTGGTACATGGCGCTCGGGGTTTGTTTTTTCTTGACTATATCGGGGTGGGAAAGCTGAAACAGGAAATTGTTACCGAAGTGGTTGCAGGTCTTGCGCGTGGATGTAAGGCTAACGATATGGCTTTAATCGGTGGCGAAATGGCTGAATTGCCCGATTTCTACCAAGCCGGAGAATATGATTTGGCCGGATTTATTGTCGGTGTCGTGGAACAAGATAAAATCGTTAACGGTGACAAAATTAAAGACGGAGATATTTGTTTGGGGCTTCCTTCGAACGGATTGCATACCAACGGCTATACGCTGGCGCGCAAAGCGGTTTTCGAAATCGCTTCCCTCAACCCCGATGATTATATTGAAGAACTTAAGATGACGATATCCGAAGCTTTGATGAAAGTTCATCGTTGCTATGCCTCTATAATCCATCCGCTTTTATCGAAGTTTACTGTCCACGGGATGGCGCATATTACCGGCGGAGGTATTCCCGGGAACTTAAAACGTATAATACCTGAAGGATTATGTGCTGAGATAGATAAAAAAAGCTGGCCGGTGTTACCGATTTTTGAGTATTTGAAAAAGATTGGTAATATCGACCCTTTGGATATCTATTCAGCTTTTAATATGGGCATCGGTTATATTTTAGTGGTGGATAAAAACGATGCTGACCGTGTCATCAAGAAAATTAATGCCATGGATGAAGAAGTTTACACTATAGGACTTATCAAGAAAGGGGAAAAGACGGTTAAACTCGTCTAAAAAGATGATGATATTACTTTGTATCTTAGATGGTTTTGGGTTGCGGGAAGCGACGCCCGATAACGCTATCGCTGCCGCCACCAAGCCCACTTATGACTGGTTAATAAACAACTTCCCGCATACTAAAATAGATGGCTCCGGTCCCGCGGTCGGTCTGCCAGAGGGGCAGATGGGCAATAGCGAAGTGGGTCATCTTAATATCGGAGCCGGTCGCGTGGTATATCAGGAAATAACGCGTATTGATAAAGCTATAGAAACGGGAGATTTTTTCAAAAATGAAATTTTTCTAACGGCCATGGAACGGGTGGCAACGCAGGGAAAAGCGGTACATTTGTTTGGTTTGGTTTCCGATGGTCAAGTGCATTCTTCTTTGAATCATCTCTTTGCTTTAGTGAAATTAGCTAAGCAAAAAAAAGTTAAGGAGCTTTATCTCCATGCCTTTATGGATGGTCGGGATACCTCTCCCACATCAGGTAAAGATTTTATGGCTTTGGTTTTGAAAAAATTCGATGAGATTGGTTTGGGACAGGTGTCTACTCTTGGCGGACGTTATTATGGAATGGATCGTGACCGTCGTTGGGATCGAACCGAAAAAGCCTTTCGCGCTATGGTTTACGGGGAAGGGGAGAAGTTCAAAGATCCGCTTAAAGCTATTGAAACCTCGTACGAGAAGGGCGTTACCGATGAGTTTATCATTCCCGTTGTTATCGATTTGGGTGACCCCGACAAGGGGCGGGTGAAAAACGGTGATGCCTGTATTATGTTTAATTTTCGTGCCGACCGCGCTCGCCAATTATCTTATATGTTATCCGGACAGGATATCAAGGGTTATGTTCATCATGAGCATCCCGATATTGAACTGGTGACGATGACCAATTTCGATATCAATCTTTATAAGGCAAAAGTGGCTTATCCACCTGAGCATTTACACAACATATTAGGCGAGATAATATCGCAAAGAGGGATGAAACAGTTACGCACCGCAGAAACGGAAAAATATGCTCATGTGACGTTTTTCTTCAACGGTGGCGTGGAAGAACCGTTTAAGGGCGAAGATAGAGATATGATTGCTTCTCCTAAAGTGGCCACTTACGATTTGAAACCGGAGATGTCTTCGGTGGAAGTTACCAATAATGCGGTTAAAAGAATTATGTCCGGAAAATATGATTTGATTGTTTTGAATTATGCCAATTGTGATATGGTCGGTCATACCGGTATTTTCGAAGCGGCTAAAAAGGCGGTGGAAGCGGTTGATACGGGGTTAGGAAAGTTGTTGGAAGCCGTTAAGAGTCAAAAGGGTGTGGCGTTGGTTACCGCCGACCATGGCAATGCGGAGATGATGATTGACCCCCAAACCGGAGGACCTTGGACGGCGCACACGACCAATTTGGTGCCTTTCATCCTTTACGACCCCGCGGGTAAATTGGGAGATTCGTCTCAGATAAAATTGCGTGAAGGTGGCGTTTTGGCTGATGTCGCCCCTACCATTTTGGATATTATGCGACAAGACCAGCCGCAAGAGATGACCGGAAAATCGCTTATTATAAAAGGGTAAATTTTTAGCTGAGATGTTAAAGCAAATAGGTCGTTTTATTCTTCCTGTCGATGTCGAACTGCGCAAAAGGCGGCTGGAGCTTTTGGTCTGGTCGTTTTTGTTATCTCTTGCTTTTTATCCCCAATATTTTGGTTTTATCGCTTGGTTTGCGTTGGTGCGTCCGCTGATGATAATTGCTTCTTTGAAAGGACGCAAAGCTTTTAATGCCGCTTATTTTTTTAGTTTCTTTTTCAATCTTTTCAGCCTCTACTGGATAGCCAAAGTGACTTTCCCGGGAATGATTACGGCCGTGGTAATTGTAGCTTTTTACTATACGGTCGTTTTTGTCATTTTTAATCGCATTTACAGATTTAAACCGATTTATGGTCTCGTACTGTTTCCTTTTTTATGGGTGGGGATGGAATATTTTCGCTCTCTGTCACAGTTCGCTTTCCCTTGGTCTGATTTAGGTTATACCCAGTCGTATTACCTGTATATAATCCAAATTGTTTCCATAACATCGGTGCACGGTTTGTCCTTTTTAATCGTTGTGGTTAATGTTTTATTATGGCAGGTATTTCGAAAAAAACTCCTTCCGGAAAGAAGGCTGACTTCTTTTCTTCTTTCCCTTGTGATTATTTTCGGTCTGTGGGCATACGGGTGGATAGAAGTACCCAAATATCCCTTACCGGGGAAAGTGGAAATAGCCTTAATGCAAGGGTCGGTGCCTATCGAAGTAAAATGGGCAAAGGGAAATTTATATCATAGCCTGCATTTGTATGATTCGTTAACGCAGTCAGTCGCCAACGATTCTTCGATAAAACTTTATGTCTGGCCCGAAACAGCGGCACCCTGTTATTTAACCAATAATTATTCTTGCCGCTGGGAAGTGAGTAATATTGTCCGCAAATCAAAGGGTTATCATCTTGTCGGTGCGCAAGCGGTCGATATGATAAATAACAAACCTCATTATTATAATTCATGTTTTCAATTTAATCCTCAAGGAAAAATAGAACAGCGCTATGATAAAGTTAAATTGGTACCTTTTTCCGAACATGTGCCCTATCAGAATTATCTGCCGTTTTTAGACCGCAAATATTTGAGCAAGTATCTGACTTTCATTAATAAACCCGGTGTTCAATGGTGGTCGGATTTTTATCCCGGTGATTCTATGGTTGTCTTTCATTTACCGGAATATAATTATTCGGTGTTGATTTGTTTCGAGTCGGCGTTTCCCGAGTATGTCCGCCAAGCCATCAGAAAAGGTGCCGATTTTTTAGTGGGCATTACCAACGACACTTGGTTCGGTCGTTCGGTGGGAATTTCCATGCATGCTCGTATTTTTTTGATGCGAGCGGTGGAAAATAGATGTTGGTCGGCACGGTTGGGGAACAGCGGCATAACCTATATCGTCGATGGATACGGAAGGATAAGAGAAAGGCTTAAAATCTATGATGTGGCGGTTTTGAAAGGGAAACTAAGACCGATAGAAAATTTTTCTATTTTTACCCAATACGGTGATGTGATTGGCTTTTATTCTTTCTTGATAACTATTTCCCTTGTTGGTATATTGATTTTAATATGGTTATTGCAAAAACTTTTTTTAAAAAAATAATTATTACGACAATTTTCCTTTTGTCTCTGATACCTTTTTTTAAAAGCTCTTCCGAAGAATTGAAATGGCAAAATTATACTTCTTTTAAAGATGTGCGGCATATACGTTTTATTCAAGATACTCTCTATTTGGCGACTTCCGGAGGAATTCTGGCTATCAGTGATTTTAATGAACCGGGGAAAGAGTATATCAATTTGGATGGTTTGGGAACCAATGATATTACCGATATTATCGAGGATGCCACAGGCCAAAAATGGGCTGCCGGTTTTGGTCGTCTGATTCGTCTTGACGAAAATAACACGAAACAGTTTCTTTTCTTTAATATTGATGACAAACTGATTCCTTTGTACCGAGTGGTGGACGATGGGAATTATCTCTGGGTGGGGACGGGGATTGGATTGGTCTTGTTTTCCAAAGATATAGATGGTGGACAGATTCAAGACAGTTATCAACTTTTTGATAATCTTAATCCGGCACCGGCTGTTTATGATATTCTTTTAAAGAACGATTCTATTTGGATAGCAACCTCCAACGGATTGGCAGTGGCTTCACGAAAAGATTTGTCCTTATTAAAATCACCTACAAGTTGGCGTGGGTTTAATTTGGGCAAGTATCCCGAGCTGGGCATGGATACGACAACTGATGTTGTTTCTTTGGATTCTCAAATATTTATAAGTACCACGAAAGGAGTATTGAGATTAGATATCGATACTCTCAACGGAGATACTTCTTTCTTCTCCATTCCCATTGGTTCCGATATCGTTGTTAATAACATATCGAAAATACATGATACTTTATTTGTCTTTTACGATGATGCTTCTCAGGGAGGAATGGGATATATTGTGGACAGTGTTTTTTATCCTCTTTCTACCAATGGTTTACCCTCGGCTCCCAAGATAGGTCTTAAAAATAATTCCGGTTGGTGGGTGACAGTGGTGAATGGCGGGGTTTATAATAATGCTTCCGGAACCTTTCAAGAATATATTTATACCGGTTTGCCCGATAATGATATTTCGGATATTACCGTCAATAAGGAAGAGAGAATCACTGTTGGTTTTCGGGTGAAAGAAGCCGCTACTTTTGAGAATAATATCTGGCATAAGTATAATTTTTGGATAAGAGGCGGGATTACGAATATCATTACTGATTCTTTGGAGCGCACTTGGATTGGTACTTTGGGCAATGGTTTATGGTTAGCCGATAACGGGACTTTAACCAATTACGATGAAAACAACTCTCCTTTACGAGGGAACACCGACAATCCTCCTAACGGGGCGACTTATGTTATTATTAACGGTTTGGTAACCGATGGTCATTATCTTTATGCCGCTTGTTATCGTGCTTTGAACAATTATCCGGTGGTTATTGCCGATTTAAATAATCTCGACAGCCCCGCCGGTTGGGATTCCGTTGGTATTGTTAATGGTTTAAACAACGCTTTTGTCGTCGATCTTGATTATTATAACGGTCAATTAGCCGTGGCGACGGAATTTGATGGTGTTTATCTTTGTCATGTCGGGGACGATCCTTTTAATACTAATATCACTAGTCAACATTATGTGCGAGAAAACTCTCTGTTAATTTCCAACAGTACCCGAGCGGTAAAATTTGCTCCCGATGGTACTCTTTGGGTGGGGACAAATTTCGGTTTGTCTCGTTTTGATAATGGTATCGATCGTTTTATCGATGTCAATTTACCCTCTGAGGTAAGTTCTTTTGTC